>CATXZX010000001.1 GCA_958404085.1 uncultured Prevotellaceae bacterium
TGAATTTCAATTATTTCAAAGAACTCTTATGATTTTTTAGTGGACACTAATGTTCTAATATGTAGTTTCCTTTGGGCGTATTGGCATATGCAAGTAACAGCAGATGCCATCCCTTTTTCATTTCCACGAAATCCCCGTCAAGAGGTTTTCCGTCTATCAAGCAGAAATCAGGTTTTGTACCTTCCTGTTCAATTCTATATTTCCCAATCTCCGATGCATACACATATGTCCTGAATATCTGATGACCGCCTTTGTCCAAAATAATAAATCGGTTATCCACCTTTCCTTTCAATCCGTGATAACCTTGACTTCCCGGATTATCATACACTCCATATTGCCATGAATAACAGTAAGGCTTCCATTCTTGGTCAGAGAGATCTCGAGCCAACAATTGTTCCAAATCCTCTGTACCCGGGGGTGTAAATGTTTCCATATATGGTGCATATCCATACACCCCACAATCGGATAACGAGGGCATCTTTCCATCCCTTTTTTTCTCGCAGGACGGAACAAATCGGTAAGCAAATTCCCTTGCCTCAGGACCAATCATCTCATTGGTGACAGGCAGGCGAAAATCCCCCCCATTTGTTATTCATGGTAGGTATTATTTCAATATCCCAATCTCCTTCCAACGGAATTTCCGCAACTACGCGGCACTCCGGTTCCTGTCCGTCCTCACAAACCGGTACTCCCGGCGTGAATACATACAGCCTCGATTCGTTGTATTCCGCGTTATGTCTTATCCACGTCCCCTCTTCTGTCTGTCTGAGAATGGGTACTTCCGTGACTGCTCCGTTCTTGGCATTCCAAAATTCCACCTTTCCCTTGCTCCTGAAGAAAATCTCATCGCCTTTCCTGACATTCATCACCATATAAACATTCCTGTCGCCTATCTTACGGTGCAGCACCTTTCCTTTGCCGCTTTGCACCTGAAAATCGGGGGTGAAAGCATCTGTTATCCGATGGGGAATTGTACTTATATCCGATTCCTGAAATTTGTTCTCCCTAAAGATTTCATGCAGCATACCCTCAACCATCTCATCATTCTCTCCTGTCCTCGTGGTGGCCTTCGGCAACTCCCCAACTGACAAGACGATGCCGCCTTCTTTATAGAACTCGTATATCTTCTGTAGGGTTTCATAATGAAGAGCCTTCATATCCGTAAGAATCAGCACCTTATACATCTCACCGGATATATGGAGTTGTTGGGAACCTATCTCCGCACGCTGCAACGACTGATAATCAATAAAATCATAATCCAACCCGCACTCGCTGAGACAATCCGTCACATTCCAAAGAAGATTGGCATCCGTTCCCGGATATGCCTGTAGTGTTTCTGTAGGATATAGAACGGCTATATCACATACATGTACACCTTGACTGAGAATAAAACTCATTCTTTCCGCATATTTCAGCCAAAGTTTCATGTGTGGCCAATAGGGCATACGAAAATGAAAACAAGGGGGTGCCCATTCCCACCATCCGCCATGAGTAGAATAATACAATCCATGCATGCAAAGCAGATTTCCTCCGGCAATCATGTGCAAATCCAATTGCGAAGTAAGCCATTCTCCATTACTGTCCCATCCCATACTGTGAAACGCTTCCAGCCATGTACGAGGCCGTTTGTACAGGTGTGTTACCGAACTTGACACTTTGGTCTGCCGGAAACTGGAACCTCTTGCAGGAGCATCATTTCCGGGAGCTGTGAACCAACTAATGGCTCTAAAATAATCCATATATTGCAACGGATCTAATCCGCGACCATTATTGTCGCAGCCATAAATCAGTCCACGTTCGTTATGCCAATCAAATATTGGCTTGAAATAACGTTCTTCGGCCAACTCCGTAATTACTTGTGCATAATCCAATCTTATTTTAGGAGTTATTTCTCCTATGTATTCCCATAAAGCAGGCAGATAAGGCTGAATGTCATATCCTTTCCTATCCTTAAACACCTCTCTCATATCTTCACACCACGAATGGATGTTTAGGTCATAGTGCAATTCATCTTGAAAAAAGTAGTTTAAACCTTTCTTCCCCTGTGCATCCAGTTTGTTTTCAAAACGGTTGAAATAAGCTTCCACTATTTCTTTCCCATATTGGGGATGGAGTTCTGGAGATGCCGTGGTATAGACAATATATACCTTCACTTCTTTCTTATCCAATTGAGATTTCCATTGTAGTCGCCCGTTTTCTACGTATCCACCCAAATCCATCTTACCGGGATATGCCATGACAGAAAGGACATACCCAGGAAGCTCTACATTCAATTGCTCGCCAGGAAGAACGGTATAGTCCTTACAATGCAACCGTCCCTGATAGTTCAAGAAACCAGGTTTGCTTAGCACTTCATCCACATAGTAACCATTCTTGGCCCATCCTACGACATAATCATCCAAACCTAAGCCGATGTTCCGTTTGGCGCATTCACCGGAAAACCTGTTCTACAACTGCCACCACTCGTCCGTATAGAATCCAGGGATTCCGGCATCCGCCTTTCCAAAACCGCCATACCCGTGCGCATTGAGTTCCACGTCAACCTTCGGATGAGTATGGATATAACTTACCGACAGGCCATCCGTAGAAGCCTCACTTAGGATAGAAAGTTGTTCCATCAGCCGTTCATACTTCAAGGAATCCCCGTTCCACCAATAAAAAGGGACATTCCCATATCCTTTGGGAGGATTTTGAAAGTTAGACTGTAAATCAATCTCCCCGCTCCGGGAAGGGTATCCCTGATATTTTAGTGGCTGGGCATAAATTACCCAATATGAGAACCCAAAGATTGCCAATACGATATATCTGTTCATTGCCATAATATTACCCACCTCAATGTTTCAACCATTTCTTCCTGTTGACGGATTTTATCCATATGTCAGCCATCCGCCGATGACCGGCAGCAGTCGGATGAATTCCATCCCATATCCAATAAGTATCTTGAGCATCCGGATACATCTCTATTAAGTTCGCAAAGAGCTGATTAAAGGGCAGATATACAGCATTGTAATCCTTTGCTATCTGCTTCACAACTTCTGCACACTCATGTATCAATGTTTCACGCTCTTTATAATTCGTTGTTTTCCGCATATTCCCGGTATTCGCTACGAAGGGAGCACATAATATCAATTTCAGATGGGGATTCATGGAAAGAGAAGCGTCCAGTAATTTGCAGTAACGTTCTCTCCATTCCTCAAAGTCAAAAGAGCCGCCGCCGCTCTTCAAGAACACATTAATATCATTTGTTCCTATCAAGACCGACAGAACATCCGGCTTTATGTCAATGGCATCCTTCTGCCAGCGTTTTTCCAAATCGGCCAGCGTATTTCCACTGATTCCGCGATTGTAAAATTCATATTCCCGTGAAGGATATTTCCCTTGATAATGTGCTGCACATAAGTACATATATCCATGCCCATAGATATGGTTCATATCCCAAAGGGTGCGTTCTGACGAAGGTTTTGCTCCGCCGCCACTGTTTCCCCAAGCACCATCGGTTATGGAATCACCAATAAACAAGACCTTTTTTCCTGCCAAAGCTACCGATGGCAGGAAAAATATCAATAAAACGATAAATTTCAACTTCTTCATAGATTCTCTTGTAATTTTATATTTATTTTTTAGTAGATGGCAAAAATTAATTTTTGTCAGTTATATGGTTGATTTTTAATTAGTTATTACTTGTAAAAGTCCCTGAAAATTAGTAACTTTAAAGAAAAGTTTGACCGCTTTTTCCATGAAAGTTACAACAACTCCCGGGGACTGCGACAAAGTTAATCAAATCGTCCCGATTATGCAAGAGCATCTTGGCCCGGTAATGAATTTGGCCCGCATAAAATTGCTTGCGTTTGTTCTTCACGCCCTTTGTGTTGTGCAGACAGTCAGTCTCCACAAGATAGCATCTGCAATGCCTACGTGTGTGGAGCGTGATTCCAACCTGCGCCGTCTGCAAAGGTTCCTTGCCGGATATGCCCTCAACCTTGACCTTATCGCCAAAGTGATATTTGCTCTTCTGCCCGTCAAGACAGGACTGGTCCTGAGCCTTGACCGCACCAACTGGAAATTCGGTGAGGTCAACATCAATATCCTTATGCTTGGTGTCACTTACAAGGGTGTTGCCTTTCCTCTGCTCTTTACCATGCTCGACAAACGCGGCAATTCCAATTGGAAAGAACGGACGCGGCTGATTGATAGATTTATACGGTTGTTCGGAGCCGAGTGTATCGACTCTCTTGTTGCCGACCGCGAGTTTGTCGGCAAGGAATGGGTCGAATATCTCAACAACAGACGCATCCGATACTATCTGCGGATTAAACAGAATTTTTGGTTGCGCAATCCCAAATCCTGCCAGGATGTCAGGGCGTGGCATCTGTTTCACGGTCTTAAGCCCGGACAGGAACGTGTCTACGACAAGCTGTTTCTCCTCAAAGGGGAATATGTCTATATTTCCGGAGCCTTGCTGAAAAACTCCGATGGCGTGCCTGAACTGCAAATTCTGATTTGTTATAACCGCCCCGAAGAGGCCGTTGCCACTTACAAACAACGATGGCAGATTGAGACATGCTTCAGAGCTATGAAATCCTCCGGCTTCAACATCGAGGACACCCACCTGCGCGACATCGACCGCATCGCTCGTCTTACGGCGATGGTCTGTATTGCATTGGCGTGGGCGTATCTTGTTGGTGAACATAAGGATATCAATGTAAAAGCTATCAGAATATTGAAACACGGCAAGAGAGCCAAATCACTAATCAAGTATGGTCTGGAAGAAATCGCAAACGTTCTTCTAAGACCGCTCTACAAGCCGAAATTCGATGTGTTCAAATTTTTGTCATGTACTTAAATTTACGGTAAAAGGATATAAAAAGCGACTGACAAGCTTATTTTACCGCTTATCAATCGCTTGCATATTAGTTATTTATATCTTAAAATCGGGTGTTTTATATCAATACTCATCCTCGTTGAAGAGAAAATCTTCTTTCGTAGGATAGTCGGGCCATACGTCTTCAATCGTTTCGTAGATCTCTCCTTCATCTTCTAACTCCTGAAGGTTTTCGATGACCTCAAGCGGGGCTCCCGAACGCGTGGCGTAGTCTATTAATTCATCTTTTGATGCAGGCCAGGGTGCATCTTCCAGTTTAGAGGCCAATTCCAACGTCCAATACATAGTTTTTCCTTTTTGTTTTAGTCTAAGTCTTTTCTGAAAGACCCGACAAAAATACAATATTTCTACAAATCTCTATGTCTCTGCCAGATTATTTCGTCTGTGTTAGCGTTAAAATTTGCTTTTCTCGCAAGAATGAACAGAAAATCGGACAAACGGTTGATATAGGAAAGAATTTCTTCGGCTATTGTGGCTTCCTTGGCGAGTGACAGAATCCGTCGTTCCGCCCTGCGGCAAACGGTTCTGCATACATGGCATTGTGCGGAAACTACATTACCGGCCGGAAGGATAAATGCACGCAATGCGGGAAGGTTCTCATCCAATTCATCGATGGCTTGTTCGAGTCTTGCCAGTGTGCCACTCAGGTATTCGGTGTCCGTTTTCGCCTTGTCCTGCTGTTCGGGCGTGGCCAAAACGGCCCCTATATTAAAGAGCGTGTGCTGAATGTTCAACAACATCTGTTTTTCTTCGCCTTCTGTCCATAGGGCTTGCAGCAATCCCAAGTGTGCGTTTAGTTCGTCTACTGTTCCGTATGCCTCCAGACGGATATGGTCTTTCGGTACACGTTGTCCGTTAGCCAACGATGTTGTTCCGCTGTCTCCTGTGCGTGTATATATTTTGCTTTTCTGTGTCATATTTGTTTTTGGAAAAAGGTTAGAAGTTGACGATATAATGTTGTTTCTGTATATTCCCGTTGTAAAAAATAACGCCGATGTCATACAGGTCGAATGTGACTCCCGCGTTCTGTTTTTCGATACATTGTTTCCAACTGTACCGTATTCGGGTATTACGGTGTATGCCGCACCAGGTGGTTACGGCGTGGGCCGGAGCTTTTTTCTCCATTAGGTCAAGAAGTTCCTTAGGGCTTTCGGATGATGAAAGGCAGAGCATGTCGGGTACTGTGCAGGTGGCTATTGCCTGCCGGCAAGCCGCTTTGTCGGGTAAAATCCGGATACAGGCGTTCGGACGGGCCGCTTTCAGGTATTCGATAGTCGGTGAATCCTCCTTACCGTAGAACCAGATAGTTTTCGGAACAGCGTAATTGGCAATGCGGAACAACAATTTGTCGATACGTTCCGCATGGTGTTTTGTGATAGATAAGCGGTTGCTGTTGCGGAGTTCGTGCAGATGTTTGTAAGCGTAGTATGTGCCTTGTTCGTAGAACACACCTTTTATCAGATTATAGGCGAATGGGGAGTGAACCCCGTAGCCACGCCGATGTCGGAACCGGCATAACCAAATATAAGTACGTAGCAGAATAAATCCTATGTCATGAATCATATCTCCAAAGGTAAGTATTTTTATAGGAATAAGAAATGTTCAGCGTTGTAAAGCGATAAAAGTGTTAAAGATATACGCTTTCTTTTGTTTTTTCTTGGATATTTCGGAACCATTCCCTATCTTTGCAATGTGTTTTTCATAGTATTAGATTTAAGGTTAACAAGGTCGGGACACAGCGGTGTCCCATTTTTTATGCCCTAACGTTAGGTCTTTGTGTCATCTTAGTTCCTGATGCTGGGAATTCGGTACTGCACCGATGTCGCGTACAAGGCACAAAATGTGATTTTTCTTATTCTTCCTATCCATAAAAACGGAGAGCAGGTTTTTTCAGGCCTGTTCTCCGTTTTTCATTCTGTGGTTCTGTTCAGAAGTCCGTTACCGGATGAATAACAGTTCGCGGTATTTGGGCAATGTCCAGATGCGGTCGTCTACAATCAGTTCCAGTTTGTCAATGTGATAACGGATTTCTTCCAGCATCGGTACGATGTTGTCGTGGTAAGCGATGGCCTTTTCGCGTTCGCAGTCGAGGCGGTTCGCCGTTTTCCGTGCTTCTGTCATACGGTCCACATGCTCTTTGATGAAGGCCGTATGCTGCGAAATTTCTTCAATCAGTTCAACGTTCTGTTTGGTCAGCGCCTCGCCTTTTTCGGACGTAAAGAGATTTCTCAGTTTGTATACATTATTAATTAAGGTGGTCTGGTAGGCCGTCGCAACCGGGATGATGTGGTTCATAGCCAGGTCACCTAATACGCGCGATTCAATCTGAATCTTTTTCGTATACATTTCCCATTTTACCTCGTTGCGGGCTTCCAGTTCCTTACGGGTCATGACGTTTGCCGCCTCGAACATGCGGATGCTCGTTTCTTTCAGGTAGTTGTCGAAAATCAGGGGAACACTTGTTTCGCAGTCGAGGCCACGGCATTCAGCCTCTTGTTTCCATTCTTCGCTGTAACCGTTACCTTCGAAGCAGATGGGTTTGCATATTTTCAGGTATTTGCGGATGACTTCCAGGATGGCTTCGTATTTTGTCTTGCCGCTGGCAATCATGGCGTCCACATCTTTCTTGAACGTACCCAACTGTTCGGCTACGGCCGTGTTGAGGGCTATCATGGCGCTGGCACAGTTGGCTTCCGAGCCCACGGCACGGAATTCGAAACGGTTTCCGGTAAAGGCGAATGGGCTGGTACGGTTACGGTCGGTGTTGTCTATCAGTAGTTCCGGAATCTGGGGAATGTCGAGGCGCATTTCCTGCTTGCCGGCCAGACTCATCAGGTCTTCGGTCGTGCTGTCTTCGATGTGGTTCAGTACTTCGCTGAGCTGTTTACCCAAGAAACAGGATATGATGGCGGGCGGTGCCTCGTTGGCTCCCAGACGGTGGGCATTCGTCGCACTCGAGATGCTGGCTTTCAGCAGCCCGTTGTGGTGGTATACAGCCATCATCGTGTTGACAATGAATGTAACGAAGCGCAGGTTTGCCTCGGGGGTCTTGCCCGGTGCGTAGAGCAGTACACCCGTGTCGGTACCCAGCGACCAGTTGTTGTGCTTTCCGCTTCCGTTCACGCCTTTGAAGGGTTTTTCGTGCAACAGGACGCGGAAACTGTGTTTACGCGCCACTTTGCGCATGAGCGACATGATGAGCAGGTTGTGGTCGTTGGCCAGGTTACATTCTTCAAAGATGGGAGCCAACTCAAACTGGTTGGGTGCCACCTCGTTGTGGCGTGTCTTGACCGGAATGCCCAATTTGAGCGCTTCAATCTCGAGTTCTTTCATGAATGCGGCAACGCGGTCGGGTATGGCGCCGAAGTAGTGGTCCTCCAGCTGCTGGTTCTTGGACGATTCGTGTCCCATCAGCGTGCGGCCGGTCAGCAACAGGTCGGGGCGGGCTGCATAGAGTCCTTCGTCTACCAGGAAATACTCCTGTTCCCATCCCAGGTAAGCTATGACTTTTTTGACCGACGGATCGAAGTAGTGGCATACATCCACAGCGGCTTTGTCTACCGCGCGCAATGCTTTCAGGAGCGGTGCCTTGTAGTCGAGCGATTCTCCCGTATAGGCAATGAATATGGTCGGTATGCAGAGCGTGTCGTCAACGATGAATGCAGGCGAAGAGGGGTCCCAGGCCGAATAGCCGCGTGCCTCGAACGTGTTGCGGATGCCTCCGTTCGGGAAAGAAGATGCGTCCGGCTCCTGTTGGATGAGCAGTTTGCCGTTGAATTCCTCCAGCATGCCTCCTTCGCCGTCGGGCTCTACAAATGCGTCATGCTTTTCGGCCGTACCTTCCGTCAGAGGGGCAAACCAGTGGGTGTAGTGGGTGGCTCCCATATCTGTTGCCCAGCGTTTCATGCCGTTGGCCACCTCGTTGGCTATGCTCCGGTCGAGCTGCGCTCCGTTGTCGATGACGTCAATCAACCGTAAATAGACCTTTTGAGGCAGGTACTTGTACATTTTTTCGCGGTTGAACACATACTTGGCAAAGTACGCCGAAGGGCGTTCTTCCGGAATGGCCACGTCAATCGGTTTCTTCTTGAAAGCCGTTTCTACTACTCTAAATCTTAACTCGGACATAAATCTGTATTTTTGATGTGATTAGATAACTTGTTTAATTCGTTCTATCGCCTCTTGCGTGTTCTCGTGGGTGTTGAACGCTGTCAGGCGTATATATCCTTCGCCGCACGGGCCGAATCCTACTCCCGGCGTGCTGACGACTCCCGCTTTGTGCAGCAGGTGGTCGAAAAAGGCCCACGATCCGGTCCCTGCGGGTGTTTGCAGCCAGATGTAGGGTGAGTTTTCGCCGCCGAAGGCCTCCAGTCCCGCCTGCGTCAGGCCTTCGCGGATGACGCGGGCGTTTTCCAGGTAATAGTCGATGGTCTCCCTTACCTGTTTTTTTCCTTCAGGCGTATAGATGGCCTGGGCGCCGCGTTGTGTGATGTAGGACGTTCCGTTGAACTTGGTGCATTGCCGGCGGTTCCATATGGAGTTCAGCCGTACACGGCTTCCGTCGGGCATCTGGGCTGTCACGTTCCGGGGTATCACCACGTAGCCGCAACGTACGCCGGTGAAGCCGGCTGTCTTCGAGAAACTGCGGAACTCCACGGCACAGCGGTCGGCACCTTCTATTTCGAAGATGGAGTGGGGTATGTCATTTTGGCGGATAAATGCCTCGTATGCGGCATCGAACAGGATGAGTGTGTCGTTCTCCAGCGCATAGTCCACCCATTTCTTCAGTTGGGCCCGTGTCAGGGCCGTGCCGGTGGGGTTGTTGGGCGAACAGAGGTAAATCAGGTCTACGTGCTGACCGGGCAGTTCCGGTACAAAGCGGTTTTCCGCCGTACAAGGCAGGTAGGTCACTTCGCTCCAGTGACCGTCGGCCAGCAGTTCGCCCGTCCGTCCTCCCATCACGTTGCTGTCTATATACACGGGATAGATGGGGTCGGTCAGGGCGATGCGGTTTTTCCGGTGCAGGATGTCGCCGAAGTTTCCCGTATCGCTTTTTGCTCCGTCGCTTACAAATACTTCGTCGGCCTCCAGCCGGATGCCCAGCGGGCGGAAATCGTTTTCTATGATGGTGTCTATCAGAAATCTGTAACCCTGCTCCGGACCGTACCCGTGGAAGGTTTCGGTGCTTCCCAGCTCGTCTACGGCCTTGTGCATGGCCTGGAGCGAAGCCTGGGGGAGCGGACGGGTCACGTCGCCTATTCCCAGACGGATGAGTGTCCGTTCGGGGTATGCGGCCTGGTATTGCGCAACTTTTCCCGCAATATCCGAAAAGAGGTAGCTTCCTGGTAATTTCAGGAATTGTTCGTTTATGTGTGCCATGTTGTCGCCTCTTTTTTAAATTGTGACGGTTCCGTCGAATACGATGTTCGCTCCGCCTGTCATCAGAATGTGGCCATCCTCTTTATTCCACTCAACAATAAGTGTGCCACCGTCCATTTCTACAGAAATACGTCGTTCTGTCAGTTCATTCAGGACAGCTGCCACCGTTGTGGCACACGCGCCGGTGCCGCAGGCCTGCGTGATGCCCGAGCCCCGTTCCCATACGCGCATGCGTACGTGGTCGGGTGCCAGTACCTGGGCAAACTCTACATTGACTCGGTCGGGGAAGTAGGGGTGTACCTCGAGCAGCGGACCTTCCTGTTCCAGCGCCACACCGCTTACGTTGTCCGTAAAAATGACGAGGTGCGGATTTCCGACCGAGACAGCCGTACCTTTGTAGTTGCCGAGGCGGGTCCGGACTTCGCCGTTCAGCAGGCTGCGGCCTTCCACTTCGACCATTGACGGTGCGCCCATGTCTACGGTGACGAGGTCGTTCCTTCCTTCGGCGGTGTGCAGGTGCAGTGTGCGGATACCCGACAGAGTTTCGAGCGTAATGTTCTGTTTATCGGTCAGCTTGCGCTCGTAGACGTAGCGGCCTATGCAGCGGCAGGCATTGCCGCACATGAGGGCTTCCGAACCGTCGGCATTGAAGATGCGCATACGGAAGTCCGCTTTTTCCGATGGGCCTATGAGTACCAGTCCGTCGCTTCCGATGCCGGTGTGCGGGCGGCTCCAGCGGACGGCCAGTTCCGCCGGATTGTCGAGGGGATACTTGAACGTATCTACGTAAATGTAGTCGTTGCCGATACCTTCCATTTTGGTGAATGCGATGTTGCGTTCCATTGTAGTCTGATTGTTGTTTTTGTATCCGGTAGGATGGTTTTTATCTTGTTTCGGGAGACCCTTGCCGAAAATACCTGCGGGGTTTTTCGAAAAAGCTCCGTGCTGTTTTCAAAAAAGTCCCTGCCCGGTTTGGTCGGCATAGCCCGGTTTCTGGCGGCTGTCAGTCGGCGTAGGCCTGTTCGTGTACGCCGCTTACGGCACGTCCGCTCGGGTCGTTCAGTCCCTCGAAGGCTTTGTCCCAGGCTAGGGCTTCGGCGCTACTGCATGCTACGCTGGGTACACTGGGTACGCTGCGGGCTGCGCTGGCGCTGGGAAAGTGTTCTTCGAATATGGACCGGTAGTAGTATTCTTCTTTGTTCATCGGCGGATTCACCGGGAAACGTTCGGCTGCGTGGGCCATCTGTTCGTCGCTGACGGCTTCGGCCGTCAGTTGTTTCAGCGAGTCAATCCAGCTGTAACCCACGCCGTCGCTGAACTGTTCCTTCTGACGCCATACGACGGCCTCGGGCAGCATGTCGCTGAAGGCTTGCCGTACGATTTCTTTCTCTATTTTCTTGCCCGGACAGAGCTTGGCGTCCGGATTCAGGCGCATGGCTACGTCCAGAAACTCCTTGTCGAGGAAGGGTACACGCCCCTCGATACCCCATGCTGCCAGCGATTTGTTGGCCCGCAGGCAGTCGTAGAGGTGGAGCTTGCCCAGTTTGCGTACCGTCTCTTCGTGGAAGGCACGTGCGTCGGGGGCTTTGTGGAAGTACAGGTAACCGCCGAAGATTTCGTCGGCCCCTTCGCCGCTTAGCACCATCTTGATGCCCATGCTGCGTATGACGCGGGCCAGCAGGTACATGGGGGTCGATGCGCGTACGGTGGTCACGTCGTAAGTCTCGATGTAGTAAATGACGTCGCGTATGGCGTCGAGTCCCTCCTGTACGGTGTAGTTTATCTCATGGTGTACGGTGCCTATGAAGTCGGCCACCTGGCGTGCTTTGTCCAGGTCGGGGGCGCCCTTCAGTCCTACGGCGAACGAGTGGAGCTGGGGCCACCATGCCTCCTGCGTTCCGTCGGTCTCGATGCGGCGGGCCGAATATTTGCGGGCTATGGCCGATATGACCGAACTGTCGAGCCCGCCCGAAAGCAGTACACCGTAGGGCACGTCGCTCATCAGCTGGCGGCGTACGGATGCCTCGAGGGCATCGCGCAGTGTGGCGGCCGATGCGTCGTTGTGGCATACGGTATCGTAGTCCGTCCAGTCGCGGGTGTACCAGCGGTGTTGGCGTCCCTCTTTGCTGTGGTAGTAGTGTCCGGGCAGAAACGGCTCGTATTCATCGCAGAATCCCTCGAGCGCTTTCAGCTCGCTGGCGCAGTATACGTGTCCGTCCTTGTCGCGGCCTATATATAAAGGTATAACGCCTATCGGGTCGCGGGCTATGAGGTATTCGTCTTTCTCCTCGTCGTAAAGGGCAAAGGCGAAAATGCCGTTCAGGTCTTCCAGAAAATTGATGCCTTTGTCGTGGTAGAGTGCCAGTATCACTTCGCAGTCCGAACCGGTCTGGAATGTGTAGCGGCCGGCATAGCGGGCACGTATTTCGCGGTGGTTATAGATTTCGCCGTTGACGGCCAGCACCTGTTTGCGGTCGGGCGAGTAAAGCGGTTGGCGGCCGGAAGTAGGGTCTACAATCGAGAGGCGCTCGTGGGCCAGCACGGCGTGTTTTCCCGTATAGATGCCCGACCAGTCTGGACCGCGGTGACGGATGCGGGCTGCCATTGACAGCGCTTTGGCGCGCAGGGAACTGCTTTGTTGCTTGATATTGAAAATTCCAACGATTCCACACATAGTTATCTATCAGTTTTTAGTGTTTTACAATAAGTGTCTATCCGGGCGGCCGTCTGGCGTCCCGAAGCCATGGCCCGCACCACGAGCGATGCGCCCGACTGGGCGTCTCCGGCTACGAACATCCCGGCTTTCGTCTGTATGGGGTCGGGCTTCAGGAAACCCATGCCCAGCAGGACCAGGTCGGCTTCGATGGTTTCTTTGCGGCCGCTCATGTGCATCAGCGGTCTGCCGCCGTCCGGAGCGGGTGTCCATTCTACCTCTTCTACCTCGACTCCCGTTACGTGTCCGTCGGTTCCGGTAAACAGGTTGGTGGCCAGGTTCCAGCGGCGGGTACATCCTTCCTCGTGCGACGACGTGGTTTTCAGCACCAGGGGCCATGCCGGCCAGGGGGTGTCGGGGTTGTGGCCAACGGGGGGCTTCGGCATGATTTCGATCTGGGTGATGTGTGTCGCGCCCTGGCGGACGGATGTCCCGATGCAGTCCGAACCGGTGTCTCCTCCGCCTATTACGAGTACTTTTTTCCCCGCGGCGCTGATGCGTTCGGCTTCGGGGATGTGACGGCCTTCGAGTATGCGGTTCTGTTGCGACAGAAATTCCAGTGCGAAGTGTATGCCTTTGAGTTCGCGGCCCGGTACGGTCAAGTCGCGCGGTGTTTCGGCTCCCGTACACAGACACCATGCGTCGAATCCCTCGGGCAGGTGTTCGGGGTCTACCTCGGTATTCATCCGGAAACGTATTCCTTCTTCCTGCATGAGTGCGGTGCGGCGGTCGATGATGCGTTTTTCGAGCTTGAAATTGGGAATGCCGAAACGAAGCAGTCCGCCGGGGGCTTCGTGGCGGTCGAAGAGTGTGACCTCGTAACCCATGCGGTTCAGCCGGTTGGCTACCGTCAGACCGGCCGGACCGCTGCCGACGACGCCTATCCGCATGCCGTTTCGTACGATCGGTGCCGGCGTGATGTATTTTTCGCGCCATGCGGCTTCGATGATGGCTACCTCGTTTTCGCGGATGGTCACGGGTTCGTCGCACGACAGCTTCAGCGCGCAACTCTTTTCGCACAGAGCCGGACAAATGCGCCCGGTAAATTCCGGGAAGTCAGAGGTGGAGGCCAGTATCTCGTAGGCTTCGCGCCATTTGCTCCGGCTCAGGGCGTCCTGCCATTCGGGTTGCCGGTTACCGAGCGGGCAGGCCCAGTGACAGAACGGGACGCCGCAATCCATGCAGCGCGACGCTTGTAAAAGGCGGTCGTGCGTGTTCAGTGTCTGTTCTACCGGGCTGAAGTCGGCTATCCGTTCGGCAACGGGACGATAGCCGGCTTCAACGCGGCGTATGCTAAGAAAAGTTTTAGGATTTCCCATACTCTTTGTATTATTCGGTCAGTATTTTTTTTGCATGTCGGCTATTTTCTGTTGCAGCCGGCGCATCTGTTCTTCCTGCATCACGCGTTTGTATTCAATGGGTACGACCTGTATGAATTCGTCGGCGCGGCGTTCCCATTCGTCTAATAACGTGCGGGCCAGGTTGCTGCTTGTATATAAATAATGTTGGCGGATGAGTTCGTGCAACTCCTTGCGGCTTGCCGGATCTTCTACGAGCGAAAGTTCGACGGTGTCCATGTTGCAGAAATAATCGAAGTCTCCCCGGGGATTCCATACGTAGGCAATACCTCCGCTCATGCCCGCAGCAAAATTTCGCCCGGTTTCGCCCAGTACTACAACGCGTCCTCCGGTCATGTATTCGCAGCAGTGGTCGCCCACGCCTTCGACTACGGCCGTCGCTCCTGAGTTGCGTACGGCAAAACGTTCGCCGGCGCGTCCGTTAATGTACGTCTCGCCGCTTGTCGCTCCGTAGAGAAGCGTGTTTCCGGCCAATGTGTTCTTTTCGGCATCGAAGTGGCTGTGTACCGGGGGCCTTACGCTGATGCGTCCTCCGCAGAGTCCTTTTCCCAAATAGTCGTTGGCCTCGCCTTCGAGGCGGAAGTGTACGCCCGCCACAAGGAAGGCGCCGAAACTTTGTCCTGCCGAACCTTTGAACCGAACCTCCAGCGTGTGTTGCGGAAGGCCCTTGCTGCCCCACAGCCGCGCAATTTTTCCCGACAACTTGCAGCCGACGGAGCGGTCCGTGTTTTTGATGGTATATTCGAGCGAGGTTTCTTTCAGCTCTTCGATAGCTTTTTTCGCCTGACGGATAATCTCGTCGTCTTTTCCGGGCTCGATGGTATGGTTTTGTGCCGAGGTACGGTGTAGGGGGACTTCGCCGGTTCCGTCTGTCGTGGCAAGCAGGCGGCCGAAGTCGAGCGTCGCGTCCTTCCGGTTGTCGTATTTGCGGACATCGGTTACGATTAAATCCGTACGACCTATGATGTCGTCCAGTTTCCGGAAGCCCATTTCGGCCAGGTATTCCCTGACTTCCTGTGCCAGGAAGGTGAAGAAATTGACTACGTATTCACTGCGTCCCGTAAAGCGGCGGCGTAATTCCTCGTTCTGTGTCGCTACGCCGACGGGACACGTATTGACGTGGCACTTACGCATCAGGATGCAACCCAATACGACCAATGCCGCTGTTGCGAAACCGAACTCTTCGGCGCCGAGTAGGGCCATGAGAATGACGTCGCGGCCTGTCTTCAACTGTCCGTCGGCCTGCAACGTCACCTGGCCGCGCAGTCCGTTCAGAACAAGTGTCTGCTGTGTCTCGCTCAGGCCCAGTTCCGGTGAAACACCGGCGTAGCGGATGGAAGAAGCAGGTGAGGCACCCGTTCCTCCCTCGGCTCCCGATATGACGATCAGGTCGGCTTTAGCCTTGGCCACACCAGCCGCAATGGTTCCCACACCGCTTTCGGCTACCAGCTTGACGCTGATTTTTGCCTGGGGGTTGACGTTCCGTAAATCGAAAATCAGTTGTGCAAGGTCTTCTATGGAGTAAATGTCGTGATGGGGCGGGGGAGAGATGAGCGTAATACCCGGAATGGCATGCCGCGTGCGGGCGATGACCTCGTCTACCTTATATCCGGGCAACTGGCCGCCTTCGCCGGGCTTGGCCCCCTGAGCTATTTTGATTTGCAATTCATCGGCGTTGACAAGATACTCCGTCGTTACGCCGAAGCGCCCCGATGCCACTTGCTTGGTGGCGCTCCGTAGCGACTGTCCGTCGGGCTGGGGCCGGAATCGGGCCGGGTCTTCGCCGCCTTCGCCCGTATTGCTGCGACCGTGGATGCGGTTCATGGCGATGGCCAGGGCCTCGTGAGCCTCTTTGCTGATGGCTCCGAAACTCATGGCGCCTGTTACGAAACGCGGGAGTATGGCTTCGACGGGCTCCACCTCATCCAGCGGGATGGGATTGCGCTTGAAGTCGAAAAAGTCGCGCAGGAAAATGGGATTCTCCTTGCAGTCGGCAAAACGGGTGAACTCCTTGAATTTCTTATAACTGCCCAGTCGGGTAGCAAGTTGCAGGCAGCGTATCGTGTCGGGGTTCCAGGCATGCTGTTCGCCGTCCTTGCGGTACGAATACAGCCCTTTGTGTTCAAGCAGGGGCTGGTCCTGGATGTCGAAACCGTGGCGGTGCAGTGTCAGTACGTCGTGGGTCAGTTCGTCCAGGCCGATGCCGTTTACTTTCGAGTCGATGCCGCCGAAGTACATGTCGCACAGCGTACGGCTGAGGCCGATGGCTTCGAACAGCTTGGCTCCGCGGTACGAACGTATGGTACTGATGCCCATCTTGCTCAGAATCTTGAGCAGTCCCTTGCACACGGCGTGGATATAGTTCTGCTCGGCTGTGGAGTAGTCGAGCTGCAATTCTTTTTTCTCTACCAGGTCGTCCAGTACGGCAAAGGCCATGTAGGGATTGATGGCGCTGGCACCGAATCCGAGCAGCAGCGCCGCGTGCATGACTTCGCGCGGTTCGCCGCTCTCTACGATGAGCGCCGTCTGAACGCGTTTCCCTACCCTGATGAGGTGGTGATGGACGGCCGATACGGCCAGCAGTGCAGGTATGGCCGCATGTTCCCGGTCGACGTCGCGGTCGCTCAGGATGATGTAGTTGACCCCGCTGTCTACGGCCTGCGCCGCCTGTTCGCATACGTGGCCTATGGCTTCGCTCATGCCGGCGCTGCCGCGTGCGGCCTCGAAGACGATGGGCAGTTTGACCGTTTTGAAACCTTTATACCGGATGTTGCACAAAAGGTCCAGCTGGCTGTTTGTCAGGACCGGCTGGTTGAGGCGTACCATCTTGCAGTGGCCTTCGTCCGGTTGCAGGATGTTCTGGCCCACGGCGCCGATGTATTCCGTCAGCGACATGACAAGTTCTTCGCGAATGGGGTCGATGGGCGGATTCGTGACCTGGGCAAATTGTTGGCGGAAGTAGTTGAATACAGACTGGGGCAGGCGCGAGAGGACGGGTAGCGGCGTGTCGTTGCCCATGGAGTAGACCGGCTCGCTGCCGTTGTTGCCCATCGGACGGATGATGCGTTCGATGTCTTCGCGCGAGTACCCGAATGTACGGAGCGAACGGTCGTAGGCGGTTACCTTCTGAGAAACCTTGCGGCCGGAGTGCAGCGTGTCCAGTTCGATGCGGTTTTCCGACAACCAGCGGCGGTACGGAAATGCCGATGCCAGTTGCTCTTTCAGTTCGCCGTCGTAATAGATGCGGCCGCACTCGGTGTCTACCATGAGTATTTTGCCCGGCTGGAGGCTGCCTTTCTCCCGGACCGTAGCCGTGGCAACGTCCATGACACCGGCTTCCGAGGCTACAATCATCATGCCGTCGTCGGTGATGAGGTAGCGGGCCGGGCGCAGGCCGTTGCGGTCGAGCATGCCGCCGGCATAGCGTCCGTCGCTGAACAGAAGCGTGGCCGGTCCGTCCCACGGTTCCATGAGGATGGAGTGATATTCGTAGAAGGCTTTCAGGTCTTCGCTGATGGGATTTTTTTCATTGAAAGATTCGGGAACGAGCATCGCCATGGCATGGGGTAGCGACATGCCCGTGGCGAGCAGGAACTCCAGTACGTTGTCGAGCGAAGCGCTGTCGCTCATGCCCGGTTGTACGATGTGTCCCAGACTGCTGACGGGTCCGAGGTCCGGAGTGGACAGTACGCTTTCGCGCGCCTCCATCCACGAACGGTTTCCGCGTATCGTGTTGATTTCGCCGTTGTGGGCCAGCAGCCTGAAGGGCTGGGCCAGCTTCCACGAGGGGAAGGTGTTGGTACTGAAGCGCGAATGGACCAGTGCCAGGCCACTCGTAAAATACGGATTGGACAGGTCGGGATAGTACTGGCGCAGTTGCATGGACGAGAGCATGCCCTTGTAGACGATGCTACGTGTCGACAGAGATACAATGTAGAAAGCCGTCTTGCCCGCTATGTCCGACTCGGTCACCCGGCGTTCCATGCGTTTACGCACCAGGTAGAGCTGGCGTTCGGCCTGTTTGCCCAGACCGGTAACAAAGAGCTGGCATACGGCCGGTTCGGCGGCGCGGGCCGTCTCGCTCAGCACCTCGGGACAGGTGGGCACCTTGCGTACGTGCATCAGGGTGAGCCCCTCGCGTTCCAATTCTTCGCGTACGATGCGCAGCAGCCCTTCTTGTTCCTGGCCGTCGTGCGGCAGGAATACCATGCCCGTGCCGTAAGTTCCCTTTTCGGGTACGGGGATGCCCTGCAACAGGATGAACTCGTGCGGAATCTGTACCAGTATGCCGGCTCCGTCGCCCGTCTTGTTGTCGCTGCCTTCGGCACCGCGGTGGCGGAGGTTCTCCAGTACGCAAAGCGCGTTGTGAACGAGTTCATGGGATTTGTTTCCCTGAATGTTGACTACCATGCCTACGCCGCAGGCATCGTGTTCGTACTGCGGATCGTACAGGCCGGATGCCGGAACTGCCTGTCGTGCTGAGGTCGGGAGGGCCGTTTTTACTTTTGAACCGATATCTGAATGAGACATAACTTCGTGTTTTAAAATTTTTCCTTCTACGGCTTGTGTTATATTCTGCTGCAAATGTATGCGTAATTATGGAATATTGCAAGGAATACGGGTGGAAAAATATCATTTTGTCTAATAAATTGGCTATTTTCTTACAAAAAGATAGATTTATAGCCGTTTTGTGACGGTCAACGAGGCTTGTGGCGTGTCCGCGGAGGCGCGGCGGACGAGGAAGGCGGGCGCACCGTACGACCGGGCGTCTTTTGCGGAATACGGCGGGCCCGGTTTTTCGAAATAGCAGGCCCGCCGTTGAAAATGCGGGCCTGCCGGTTGCTGCCGGAAGGTTCTGCGAGGGACAGGCGGAGCGGGTGCGGGCACAGTTTTTACGGACTCCGTCTCACGCAGACCCGTAGAAAAACGTATCTTTGCACCCGAAAACAAGATTCTTTATGGCACAACTATCTTCTGTAACCAAACTGGGGACCGAACCGGTGGGAAAATTGCTGATGCAGTATGCCATTCCGGCCATTATCGCTACGGCTGCATCTTCTCTTTACAACATTATCGACAGTATCTTTATCGGACAGGGCGTGGGCCCGATGGCTATCAGCGGACTGGCCCTTACGACACCGCTCATGTCGCTTACTGCGGCATTTGGTGCCATGGTGGGTGTGGGTGCATCGACCATGTTGTCTGTGAAACTCGGCGAGCGCGATTACGATACGGCGCAGTATATCCTGGGTAATGTGTTTGTGTTGAACATCGTGATGGGCGTGGCGCTCGGGGCGGTCTTGCTCGCGGCGCTCGACCCTATATTGTACTTCTTCGGCGCCAGCGACGATACCATTCCCTATGCGCGCGACTTTATGCGCATCATCTTGCTCGGCAACGTCGTCACGCACATGTACCTGGGGCTGAACGCCATGCTCCGCGCGTCGAGCAAACCGCGCCAGGCCATGATGGCCACTATTTATACGGTATTGATAAACATTGTGCTGGCTCCGCTGTTTATTTACGGTTTCGGCTGGGGCATCGAGGGTGCCGCGCTGGCCACCATCATGGCCCAGACGCTGGTGCTTGTCTGGCAGATACGCCTGTTCAGCCGGCCCGACGAGTTCATCCGTTTGCGCCGGGGGACGTTCCGTCTGCGCCGGCGCATCGTGAGCGGTTCGCTTACTATCGGAATATCGCCGTTCCTGATGAACCTGTGTGCCTGCCTGGTCGTTATCATTATCAACCGGAGCATGGTGGAATACGGGGGCGACATGGCGGTCGGCGCCTATGGCATCGTGAACCGCCTGCTTTTTCTTTTCGTCATGGTGGTCATCGGTCTCAACCAAGGCATGCAGCCCATTGCCGGCTACAACTTCGGCGCACAGCATTACGACCGGCTTATCCAGGTACTGAAGAAGGCTATCCTGGCCGCTACGGTTGTAACGACAATAGGTTTCATCGTCGGTACGTTCTTTCCGTATGCTTGTGCCCGGGCCTTCACGACGGATGCCGAACTTATCGGGAAAGCCGGCGACGGTATGCGCCTCGTGGTGATGGTGTTCCCGATTATCGGCATGCAGATTGTGACGGTCAGTTTTTTCCAGAGCATCGGCCATGTCGGAAAGAGTATTTTCCTCTCGCTGACCCGGCAATTGCTGTTTCTTGTGCCGCTGTTGTTTATCTTGCCCCGGTTTTTCGGACTTTCGGGGGTTTGGCTCTCGATGCCGGTGGCGGATGCCATCTCTGCGGTGCTGGCCATCGTGCTTCTGATGAAGGAAATCCGGATGTTAAATCATAAAATTCAGTCTGACGCTCAATGAAAACAGAAAAATTCGTAATCAATGTGGGTCGCCAGTTGGGGAGCGGCGGCAAGGAAATAGGCCTTCGTCTGGCCCGCGACTTCGGCATATCCTGTTATGACAAGGAACTTCTCGGCTGCGCATCGGAGGCCAGCGGCCTGAGCCGCGACCGTTTCGAAAAGAGCGATGAACACAAAGGCTGGCTGAAGCATGCGTTCGGCGGAATCGCCGCGCTGTCGGCCTCGGGCAGCTACTACCTGAATCCTATCAGCGAGGAATCTCTGTTCCACCTTCAGGGTGAGACCATCCGCCGTCTGGCCGAAGAGCAGTCGTGTGTGTTCATAGGCCGTTGTGCGGACTATGTGTTGCGCGACATGGTGCGGTGTGTCAATGTCTTTATAGCGGCCGACGAGGCCGACCGCGTGGCCCGTCTGTGCAGACTGCACGGCGTTTCGGAGGAAAAGGCCCGTCAGATGATGGAGCAGGGCGATGCGAAACGCGCCAAATATTATAATTTTTACAGCAACCGCCGTTGGGGCGAGGCAGCTACCTATCATTTGTGTGTCAACTCCAGCGTTTTGGGACTGGACGGGACGACGGAATACATCGAATGGTTCGCGAAACGAAAACTGGGAATGGAATGAAACGTATCGGACTGCTTTCCGATACGCATGCGTATTGGGATTCGAAATACTTGGACTATTTTGAATCGTGCGACGAAATATGGCATGCCGGCGATATAGGTTCGTCGGAAGTGGCGTTGCGCCTGGCCGAATTCAGGCCGTTCAGAGCTGTATGCGGAAACTGCGACAGCGGCGATTTGCGCCGTCTGTATCCCGAACGGCTGCGCTGGCAGTGCGAGGGGGCGGATGTTTTGATGAAACACATCGGCGGTTATCCGGGAAAGTACGACCCGAGTATCAAAGGGACGCTCTTTGTGCGGCCGCCGAAACTGTTCATCAGCGGCCACTCGCATATATTAAAGGTACAATACGACCGTACGTTGGGATTGTTGCACATCAATCCTGGCGCGGCAGGCCTTCAGGGCTGGCACAAGACGCGTACGTTGGTTCGTTTCACGGTGTCGGAGGGTGGTTTTTCGGACCTTGAGGTCATAGAACTGGCCGATCCGCGGGTTTGCCACTCAGAGTAGCAGACCGATTGCAAGCAAGAGGGCGAAAATAAACATGTTGCGGGACGTTTCGGCCAGGATTCCGTTGAGCGCGCGTCCGCTCCGGATTTCGGTCATGCGCTTCCAAGTGCGTACATGGGGCAGCAGGTATAGCAGAGGAAGCATGCCGGCGGTGCCGTAACCGTAATCGGAAAGAACAGAGGCACACAGGCAGGCCGCCAGACCCAGCATCAGGTAGAAATAGCGGCCGAAGGGTTCGCCGAACCATACGATGAGTGTTTTCTTGCCCGATACCTTGTCGGCATCGCGGTCGCGGTAGTTGTTGACAACCAGCAGGGTATCGATGACCAGCCCGCAGGCCAGTCCGCACCAGAGTGCCGCGGCGGTGAATGTTCCGGCCTGTACGTAGTACGTGCCCAGTACCGGAACGAAACCGAAGAATGCCAGAACCAGCAAGTCGCCCAGTCCGCACGAAGCAAGTAGCGTTGTGTATAAGAAAGCGAAGACTACGCAGGCTGCACCGATGCCGATAAGCCACCAGCCGCCGTAGAAAAGGAGAAACGAGCCGGATAAGCAGGCGGCGGCAAGCGTCAGCAGAATGCCCCGGCGCATGGTGGTGACGGAAATCCAGCCTTGTGCGCAGGCTCTTTCCGGTCCCAAGCGGTCGGAACGGTCGTTGCCGTGTTGAAAATCGTACAGGTCGTTGATAAGATTGGAGGCTATCTGCATGAGCGAGGCAAAGACGGCGCAGAGCAGCGCGGGGATAGCCTGGAATCGGGCGTCGGCCGATGCTAAGGCCGTTGCGGCGACGACCGGAATCAGGGCGGCGGTGAGGGTCTTGGGGCGCGCGGCTAAAATCCAAGCCCGCACGGAATCTTGTTTGACTTCTTCCATTTGCGTTTCAGTGGTTTATCGGGCTGCAAAGGTAGCTTTTTTTTCCGAAAGAAAGAGACTCGGTTTGTCTAATCCGGATTATATCTGTACCTTTGCATCAGGTAAATAGCCCAGCAACGTGTGGGAATAGAAAAGATAAATACAGTATTAAATATGAAGACTTACCTTGTAACAGGAGGCGCAGGCTTTATCGGAGCGAACTTCCTGAAATATATGCTGGCAAAGTACGATAGCATCAAAATAGTCGTACTGGATGCCCTTACATATGCAGGTTATTACGGAACCATTGCTTCCGATGTCGACAACGAGCGTTGTTTTTTCGTAAAAGGCGATATTTGTGACCGCCAGCTGGCCGATAAACTTTTTGCGGAGTACAAGTTCGACGTCGTAGTTAACTTTGCGGCGGAAAGTCATGTGGACCGGAGCATCGAGAATCCGCAGCTTTTTCTTCAGACCAACATTCTCGGAACGCAGAACCTGCTCGACGCAGCCCGCCGGGCGTGGGTGACGGGCAAAGATGCCTCAGGTTATCCGACATGGCGCCGCGGTGTGCGCTTCCATCAGGTTTCTACGGACGAAGTATACGGAAGTCTTGGCAACGAGGGCTACTTCACGGAGCAAACACCGCTGTCTCCGCACAGTCCGTATAGTGCGTCGAAGGCCAGCGCGGACCACATCGTGTGTGCTTACCGCGACACGTTTAAAATGCCGGTAAGCATTACGCGCTGCTCGAACAATTACGGTCCGTACCAGTTCCCCGAAAAATTGATTCCGCTCATTATAAAAAACATATTGGAGGGAAAAAAACTTCCTGTCTACGGACAAGGTTTGAACGTGCGCGATTGGCTTTACGTCGAGGACCATTGCAAGGCCATCGACATGGTCATCGAATCCGGAAAAGATGGCTGCATTTATAATATAGGAGGACACAACGAACGGCAGAACATACAGATCGTAAAGATTATCTTGCGGACAATTTACAATCTGATGGAGGAAAATCCCGCTTTGCGTACGTTGCTGAAGAAACAGGAGGCCGATCAGGACGGAAACATCCGTATCAATTGGATAAACGAGGAACTTATTACCTACGTGAAGGACCGTCTGGGGCACGACCAGCGCTACGGAATCGATCCCGCTCTTATTAAAAACGATTTGGGATGGTATCCCGAAACGACTTTCGAGGTGGGAATTGAAAAAACGATTCGCTGGAATCTGGAAAACCGCCGTTGGATTGAAGCCGTGACAAGCGACGATTACCAGAACTACTACGATAAAATGTACGGAAACCGCTAAACGGACCCTAACAGGTCCGACGGGGAATAACAGAAGGGGGAATTGCACCATTCGAGGCGCGATTCCCCCTTTTGCGTGGCGTTTGTTTCCGCTTATCCCTTTGCCGGTTTATTCTTCGAAGTCGAGCATTTCGCCCCGGGCCGATATGCTTTGAGCCGAAATATGGAAGCGGACGTTTTTCCGCGAATTCGTCATAAATTCTACGGAGGCGCGGCCGATTCTGTCGGTACGCACGTTCGGGTTCCAGTAGAGGGTCCGGCGGAAATCTTCGGCCGTCGGTTCGTCCAGCGTGCCGTATTTCGGCTGATAGCAGGCTCGTGGGATGTCGTAACCGCGCATGTTGAACTGCTGGTAACCCTTCATCTGCATATTGAGGTCGAATATTTTATCGTATGTAAAGATACAAAGTACTTTATCTAACGCAGTAACCGGAACACCTGCTTCCCGAAGTTTTGAGGCCGATACGAATTTTTTATAAACCTCCGGGTTCTGCACAATCATGACCGTGCGGTATAAGTCGAATACGGACCTGCTATCTGAGAGGTTGTATTCGTCGGGTGAAAACTCCTTTCCACGGTTTTTGCGTTTACGTTTCAATTCTATGTTTCGTCGTTGACGTTCGCTCAATTCGCCGGGCTTTCTTCCAAATATTGCACCAAAATGGTTGTTGTGAATGTGTACGATACAAAATTCGTCTATATTGTGTGTTCTCGGATTGAACTCCGGAAAGCGCCAGAGCAGCCAGCCTTCGAATGTGATTAGCTCTGTAATGTAACCGTCGTCACGCATCCGCTCCTCTTCCTCCTTCATGTTGAAAGAACGGTCCATGTAGCGTTTTCCTACCTCTTCGCCGCCGTCGTACGTCAACCGGTTCTTAATGCGTTTAGCTTTGATGCTAACCTCGGGCAATGCGCTCGCCGGACGTATGAAAGGGCGTTTGGTCGTGTCGGTAGGCTGTACCTTTCTCGTTTTTGGAGCTTTCCATCGGGCGGGCAGGGGGATTAGCGAGTCCTGCCCCGGCCCATATTCTATCGCAGGAGGCTCGAAATTGCGGTTCATCACCACCCGCATCCGTTTCCGTTTCCCCTTGCGGTGCGTAGCGTACTGCGCATGTGCGTTTCCGTCGAAATCCGTAAACATATAATGGAACTTTCCGGCTGTATCGAGGGGACAATCGCCGCGCATCACGATACCTTCCGGCGTATAGGCTATGACGTTGAGCGATATGTTCTCGGCTTTTTCCTTTTTCCAGCGCTCTTCTACTCTCCCGTCTACGAGCAGTCCCTCTTCGATGGGGTGTTTCAGGTTGAAAGGCCGCCTGCCTGCCAGTTCGTCCCACTCGTAGCGGCGCCATCCCTGCACCATGAGCAGGAGGTCGAGGTGGCGGCGGTGGAGCGAATCGTCGGACTCGAAGTAATAGGAAGGGTGTGCAATGTACCCCTTCAGGTCCGAGAGGAAGAGCAGCTGTTCCTCCATGCTGCTGTAACGCCCGGCCAGTCCGAGCAGTTCCGGCTTCCGGTCTTCGCTGCCTCTGAGCAGTACGCTTGTCAGTCCCGGTCGGGAATAATTGTCCACTGTCATCACGTATCCCGAAGGCCGCGGAACCGGCAGCGGGAAGCAGACGGTCCGCCCCTTCCGCCTTACCGATACATAACCGCCCTGCACATCGCCTACAAGCGGGAAGACGCCCCGCCCGTCGTGCTGCGGACGAAATTCGCCCACCATGACGCTGTCCGCCGTATACAGCCTGCATGGCAGGTCGGCGGGCCGTCCTTTGGCATCGGTAAGCTGGAATGCCACGTTCGACGATACCCCCTCGACCAGCCATCCGCCTTCGGGATAGAACGTCAGGCGCAGGCTGTCGTTCGCCTGTTCGCCCTCGGCGCGCGGGGCGGGCTTACGGCTGTAAAAGACTTTTTCCTTCACATTGAACTGGTGTGCAAAGGTCGTGCGGCTGGTGTATATACCTTTTTCGGTCGGTGTGTCGAATACCGGAACGACGCGCGAGAATACATACGAGGCATCCCAGTTGAGCATGACGCGTGTGTAGGCCCTCATTTCGTAAAAACCGCTGCGAACAACTTTGCTCAGGTCGAAGTCGCCCCAGGCCTGCCCGTTCTCCACCTTCAGCTTGCGGCGTTGCATGATGCCTCCGTCGGGTGCTATCAGCTCCACGTAGAGGACGCGGCTCATGTCGGTAGGCAACAGGTTGGAGGCTCTCACCACGTAGGCCTTGAACCAAAGCGTCTCGCCTAAGAAGTAGGCATTGTTGTCCAGGTGGAGGTAGACATTTTCCTGCGGCGTGTTCGAATCGTAGCGCGCTACGTTGACCATAAAACCGTACAGACGGGCAAAAACCGGGTCGTTTGCGTCCTGCTGTCCCCAAAGCGGTACAGATAGCGTTGCAGACAACAGGCACGACAAACATGCCATTTTGGCAACGAAGGCTGAAAATGTCCGGCGAAACTCCATCATATTTTCTGATTGAGGTCGGAATATACCGGCAATACGTCTCAAAATTAAAGATTTGTCCCGTAATGACAAAGAAACGGATGCTGTTTTTTACACCGCGGTCCGTAAAACGTAGCGGGGGACGAAAATACCAGGTCCGGGCATACCTTGTCGGAAGTCCGGGCCTGGTATTTTGAAATCCGGGCCACCTGATTCAAACTATCAGGCCCCGGCTGCGCACCGGATGGTGCGGCGTTCTTTTTGTCAGGTGCGTTCTATCAGCCGGAGCGCGATGCGCCGGCGTGCCGTGTCTATCTCTTCCACCCTGACACGTACCGGCTGGTGCAGGTGTACCACGTCGGCCGGATTGGCTATGTAGCGGTCGGCCATGCGCGATACGTGAATCAGTCCTTTTTCCTTGATACCCATATCGACGAAGCAACCGAAGTTCGTGATGTTCGTTACGATGCCCGGCAACTCCATTCCCACCCGCAGGTCGTCGAGCGTACGGACCGTGGCATCGAACGCGAAGGCTTCGGCCCGGCCGCGCGGGTCGAGGCCCGGTTTGTCCAGTTCGTCCAGAATGTCGCGTACGGTGGGCAGTCCGGTCTCGGGCGTCACGAAATCTTCGGCCCGCAGCCCCGCTCGCAGTTTCTTGTCAGCAATCAGTTCGTCCACCCGGCAACCGCATTGGGCCGCCATGCGTTCCACTACCGGGTAACTCTCCGGATGTACGGCCGTGTTGTCGAGCAACTGTTTGCCTCCGGCAATGCGCAGGAATCCCGCACATTGTTCGTAGGCCTTGGCACCCATGCGCGGCACTTCCAGCAGTTGGCGGCGTGTGCGGAACGGACCGTTCTCGCTTCGGTATGCCACAATGTTGCGGGCCAGTTGCGGACCCAGTCCCGATACGTACGTCAGCAGGTGGCGGCTGGCCGTATTGACATTGACGCCGACCGCATTCACACAGTGTTCCACCGTCTTGTCCAGCGATTCGCGCAGGCGCGTCTGGTTCACGTCGTGCTGATACTGTCCCACGCCGATGCTTTGCGGGTCTATCTTTACCAGTTCGGCCAGCGGGTCCATCAGGCGCCGGCCTATCGAGACGGCTCCGCGTACCGTGACGTCCTGTTCGGGAAACTCCTCGCGGGCCGTTTTAGAGGCGGAGTAGACCGAGGCGCCGTCTTCGCTGACCATAAAGACCTCTACCGGACGGGAGAAATGCTGTTGTGCGACAAATTGTTGCGTTTCGCGTCCGGCCGTTCCGTTGCCGATGGCCATGGCCTCTATGCCGTAGCGTTCCACCAGGCCGGTCAGCGTCTCGGCCGCCCGTCGGGTTTCCTCCTTCGGGGGATGCGGAAAGATTGCTTCGTGGTGCAGAAGGTCGCCTTGTGCGCTGAGGCATACCACTTTGCAGCCGGTCCGGAATCCGGGGTCGATGGCCAGTACGCGTTTCGGGCCGAGCGGGGCTGCCAGCAGGAGTTGTTGAAGGTTGTTGACGAATACGCGGATGGCCTCCTCATCGGCTTTTTGCTTGCTCAAGGCTGCAAATTCGTTTTCGATGGACGGAAAAATCAACCGCTGGCAGGCATCGCGGGCCGCGCCGGTCACCAGCCGGCTGCTTGCGTTGCCGCTTTTTACGTACATCCGTTCCACACGGCCGGCACAGTCAGCCTCGTCGGCCGTCACGATGCGGATGCGCAGCAATCCTTCGGCCTCGCCGCGGCGCATGGCCAGCAGTCGGTGCGATGAACAGCGCCGCAGCGGTTCGCTGAAGTCGAAGTAGTCGGCATAGTTCGCCGCTTCCGTTTCTTTTCCCTTGATTACTTTCGAACAGATGAGTGCCGTGCGTTCATACTGCATGCGTACGGTGTGGCGTACCCGTTCGTCCTCGCTCACTTGTTCGGCTATGATGTCGCAAGCGCCTTTCAGCGCCTCGTCGGCCGAGGCCACTTCGCCGCCTACGTAGGGAGCGGCTTTCGCCACTGTGTCGCCCTTTTGTTGCAACAGCAGCCATGCGGCCAGCGGTTCGAGCCCCCGTTGTCGTGCTATTTCGGCCCGGGTGCGGCGCTTCGGCTTGTAGGGCAGGTAAATATCTTCCAGGTAGGCGGCATCCCAGCATGCGGCGATGCGCCGGCTCAGCTCGTCGGTCAGTTTTCCCTGCTGGCCGATGGCCGCCACAATGGTCTCTTTTCGTTTCACCAGTTCGCACAGGGCGTCGTGGTGTTCCTTGATGTCGGCTATCTGCACTTCGTCGAGTCCGCCGGTGGCTTCTTTGCGGTAGCGGCTTATGAAGGGAATGGTCGCTCCCTCGCCGAGCAGGCGCACGGTGGCGCTAACCTGTCGCTCGGAGATGTTCAGCCGCTGTGACAGGATGGGTATAAGTTCGTTATTTGTCTGCATAAAGTTCGTTTAAGAGTGTCCGGCCGTCCGCTGTCCGGAACATTTCGGTCAGGCGGAGGATGCCGCTACGCACGGAGTCGAGTCCGAATTCGTCGGCGCACACCGCTTCGAGGGGAATCCAGTGCAGGTCGGCCGCGTCGTCGTGTGCTTCGGGTGTTTCGCCGGGCTCCAGGCGGCACAGAAAGAAGCAGTCGGTCGTATGGACCAGGAAACCGGAATATAAGTAGGTGTTCGGAAGCGAGAACAGAAAGCGCGCAATGCGGGCGCGGCAGCCTGTCTCTTCGCGGATTTCGCGTAACATGCCTTCTTCGTTCGACTCGTACGGGTCTACAAAGCCGCCCGGCAGGTCCAGCGTGCCTTTAGCCGGGTTCTTGGCGCGGCGGCATACCAGCAGCCTGGCCTGCCGGTCGATGATGACGGCCACGGTGGCGGCGCTGGGGTTGAAGTAATACGTAAAACCGCAGTCCGCGCAGTGTTTGGCCTTGAAGTTGTGTATCTCGAAGTGCTTCGAGCCGCAGCGTGGACAGTAGCGGAACAATGCCAGCGGGTGTTCTTGCGTGTTCATGGACGGACGGGGCGGAGTGGGTTAGTACACATGTTCATCATTTTCCAGTTCCTCGTGCGTGAGCGACCGGCGGTCGATGGCATACCAGGCATGGGCAATGTAGGCCAGTACAAAGGGAACCAGCACCGACACGATAGCCATGACGCCGAGGGTGAACTCGCTGGAGCAACTGTTGGATAGCGTGAGCGACCCGGCGGGACTGACTGTCGACGGGTAGTAGGCCATGCCGTTCCAGCCGGCCAATACGAGCAGGGCAAAGACCGTAAGCACCGTTCCGATACCGGCAGCCCAGATTCCCTTCGTGAACCGTGTGTCGAACGCACTGCGTAGGACGCCATAAAGCACGCAGACCACGCCGGCTATAAAGACGGCGGCAATCCACGGCGACTGCATCGCGCTCTCCAGATAGGCCAACGGACGGACAACGAAGTCCGTCCTATTTTGAAATACCAGCCCGCTTTTTGAAAATACATGGCCCGCAAAAGCCACGAACAGGAGGACGAACGGGACGGCATCTGTACGGAGCTGGCGGCGGCAGCGCTCCACTAATGGCGCATCGGCCAGGTTGTTGATGAAATACAGTGTCCCGAGCAGGCGCGCAAGGAACAGGACGGCCAGTCCCAGTATCAGGTTCCACGGACCGACAAGGGTGTCGAGCCCGTGCCAGGCGTTGGCCCAGCGGCTGATGGCCGGTGCGAGCTGGTCGGCCATGGCTCCCTTGTCCACCGAGAAGGCGGCGCCATCGAAGAACGAGGCGACGGCGGCACCCAGCAGCACCGGAGCCGTTACGCCATTGAATACAAGGAAACGGCGGTAGGTTCCGCGTCCCAGCAGGTTGCCTTTTTTCGATTGGAACTCGTACGAAACGGCCTGGAGTACGAAGCCTAACAGAATAAGCATCCAGAGCCAGTAGGCGCCGCCGAAACTTGTGCTGTAAAACAGCGGGAAAGAGGCGAAGAAGGCGCCGCCGAAGGTGACGAGCGTCGTAAACGTAAACTCCCACTTGCGCCCTGTCGAGTTGATGAGCAGGGAGCGTTCGGCCTCGGTACGGCCCAGACGGAAAATCAGCGAATTGCCGCCTTGTACAAAGAGCAGGAAGACCAGCAGGGCGCCCAGCAGCGAGATGATGCACCACCAATAGTGCTGAAGAAACGTGTAGGTTATCATTGTTATAGTCCGTTTTCTATGTTTTACAATCCTTGTTTGTCGGAATGGGGCCCTTGCTGTATGGCGCGGAGCATAATGCGTATTTCGGCCGTCAGCAGGACGGTAAACAGCAAGGCGAATATCCAGAACGTCGTCTGTACCGCACCGGTTTCGATTTGCGATACGGCGGCGCGCAGGGGGAGCATGTCTTGCACGGCCCAGGGCTGGCGGCCCACTTCGGCCACTATCCAGCCGGCTTGTCCGGCGGCGTAAGCCACGGGGATGGTCAGCAGCATCAGTCCGGGCAGCCATTTATAGCGCATGAGCCTGTCTTTGCGTTCGAGTAGCAGGATGGCGGCAAAGAAGAGCAACAGGTAACTGCCGGCTCCCACCATGACACGGAACGACCAGAACATCAGCGGAACCGGAGGTACCAGTTCTTCCGGGCTGGTCAGGTATCCGTAGCCGAAATAACGGATGTGCCGGTTCAGACTGTCGCGTGCGGCAGCAGCCGTGGCCGGATCTTTGGTGTCGACGGCGTGGCGGAACGCACCGAATGCTGCTACGGCCGTACGTCCGCGCTTCATCTTTTCTTCGGCCGGCAGGGCCTTCGTACCGTCGGGCTGCGTGTAGCCGCCGGCTAACAGGTCGTTGATGCCGGGTACGAAACCGTCGGCATCGTGTGTGGCCAGAAACGAGAGCAGGGCCGGTATCTTCAGGTCGCCGACCAAAGTGAACGGAACACGCCGTCCTCCGTCGTATAGTCCTTCGGCCGTAGCCAGTTTCATGGGCTGCACCCGGGCTATGCGGACGGCCGACTGGTCGCCCGACCAGGCCACAAGCAGCGATGCCGCCAGTCCTACGGTGGCACCCACCCGTATGCTGGCCTGTGCAAAGCGGCGGTGGCGGCCCTTCAGCAGGTACCAGCCGCTGACACCCACTACGAACGCGGCTCCCGTAACCCATCCGGACAGTACGCTGTGGATGAATTTGTCGACGGCCATGGGCGAAAGGGCTACGGCGGCAAAGTCGGTCATCTCGTTGCGTACGGTTTCGGGATTGAACGTCATGCCTACGGGGTACTGCATCCATGCGTTGGCCACCAGAATCCACCATGCCGACAGCGTGGCCCCGAGTCCGGTCAGCCAGGTGGCGGCCAGGTGATAGCCGCGGCCCACCTTGTTCCAGCCGAAGAACATGACGGCAATGAACGTGGCTTCCATAAAGAAGGCCACAATCCCCTCGATAGCCAGCGGAGCGCCGAAAATGTCGCCTACGAACCAAGAGTAGTTGCTCCAGTTCGTGCCGAACTCGAATTCCAGTATCAGGCCGGTGGCTACGCCCACGGCAAAGTTGATACCGAACAGTTTCATCCAGAACTGCGCCGTCCGTTTCCAGAATTCGTCCTTGCGTACGACGTACAGTGTTTCCATGATGGCCATGATGACGGCCAGACCGAGCGTGAGCGGTACGAAGAGCCAGTGGTACATGGCAGTCAGGGCAAACTGTGCCCGTGACCAGTCGATAAGGGAAGTGTCAATCCATTCCATGATAGTATAATTAGTAATCGGTTTCGGGCCCGGGCGCTTCGTAGCCTGCTGTGCGGCGGTTGCTCAGTTCGCTGCCTACGTATTCCTGTCGCTGTTCTTCGGTCTTTCCCCTCAGGTGAGGCTGGAAAAAGAATACGCGCAGAATGGCGAACAGAACGAACAACTTCAGCAGAATCAGCCACCACAACGTGCGTCCTACGGTCATGGACCGGAAACCGTCGCGGTAGAATCTCCATACGGCCGAGGCTGTGTGCGTCAGGTGTCCCATAGGTTACAAAAGAAGTGTTTTCTGTTCAAATGACAAAGTGATTGTTCCTGTTTTTGACTTCCGATTGTAAAAAACGGGCGTGCGGAGAAAAAACAGCTGGGCGCTTTTTCGAAATAGGACGGAGATATTTCGAAAAAGCGCCCAGGTAAGGAGTTCGGACTGTCAGCGGACTCGGTGACGCATGGACTTGCTCAACGCCTCGCCGCGCAGTACGACGGGAAGGATGTACCATTTATGCGGTTTGACACATAGCTGGAATATGTGGATCAGGCGATAGATGGTAGACAGCAGGAGGTTGTGGTGTTTGCGGTAGCAATACATTTTGGAAATGTACAGTTCGCGGAGCGAGAGGCTCCGCACCTTTTTGGTACTGGCACCGTGCAGGTGCGAAAAACGGTAAAGCGGGTGGACGACACAATGCCATCCCTGCTGTTTCAGACGCATCCCCACGTCGTATTCTTCGTAATAAAGAAAAATGTTGGGGTCGAAGCCCCCGATGCTCCAGAACTTGTCGGCGGGGAACAGCAGGAGGCAACCGTTTATCTGGGGAGCGCGAAACGTTTTGTCGTGTACGATTCCTTTTCGCCGGGGATAATGGGCCGGAAAGAACTTTTCCA
>CATXZX010000002.1 GCA_958404085.1 uncultured Prevotellaceae bacterium
GGTACAAGCACGGACACCCTGTTGCTCGCTTCCCGTCGTTGACAAAGATATACTGCTTACTCCGTAATAGAGCAGTTCTTCCAACAGTTTCTCACTTGACATGTTTCCATAACCGATTGTAAAGAAGAAACCATCTCCAACCTGACGCGTCACATCCCTTTCATAGACCACTTGAAAACCGTTATCCGTAAAAATCTTTTTCATCTTTTCAGCTCTCACGGCATAAGTCCGCGTATCTTCCACAAAATTGATTTTTCCTTCGACCGAACGATTGAACATTTCAGCCAAGCCATATTGTGTAGATGCCGTACAGCCAGAAGTGATCATGTACAGGATTGAAGCAATGAATGTAGGACCAAAGACCCCGGAATCCGCATACCGGGCCGCCAAAGCCGGATACTGTTTTCCGAACATCTTGTCCGAAATACAAGCAATTGCAATCCGTTGTCCGGCATAACTAAAGATTTTGGAAGCCGAAAGCATCAAGATGTAATTATCCGTATAATGTGCTACCGTCGGCGGATACGGTTCGGCATAAGGAATACCCAGATTCTGCCGGTAATCCATGCAAAAATAAGCCAAGTCCTCCAATACGACAGCATCATGCTTTGTAGCCAATTCGCCGATAATCTTCAATTCACTTTCCTCCAAACATATCCATGCCGGGTTGTTGGGATTCGAATACACAATAACGGCTATATCTTCCGCAGCCATCAACTGTTCCAGCTTTTCGTGCAATGCCTCACCCCGATAGTCATGTATATCAAACTGCACATACTCTATCCCTAAAACGCGCAACTGCGATTTCTGAATCGGAAAACCAGGGTCAATGAACAGCACTTTGTTTTTTCCTTCCACACGTTGCGTACATGCAATAAAAGACGCGAACGAAACTGCTACAGACCCCGTAGCCGGAACGCATGCCTGTGCTGAAATATCAACATTCAAAAAAGCCTTTACAAAACGGGATGAAGCCTCTTTCAGTTCGGCCACACCACTTGCAGCCGGATAGACTGAAGCAACGCCTTGGTCCAATGCTCTTTTTTCAGCCATACATCCTACTTCATTGGGCGGAAGCCCGGGAGAACCCTGGTCCATCCGTATAAACGGTATTCCCGTCATCTGCTCCAGACGCGAAGCTACCAAAAGAATATCGCCTATCGTAGCATTTCCTATATCCTTTATTTTCAATTCGTCGATAACCGAACGGACTATCTCATCAATGAATTGCGGTCTGCGTAGTGCAGCGGAATTTATACTGATCTTATCGGCACCGGCATTGAGTAGTCTGTCGACGTCGCTCAGTTCATTGATGCCTCCGCCTACCGTAAACGGAATGGAAATCTCCGCCGCCACTTTACTTACGAGGTCTGTAAAGGTCTTGCGTCCTTCATGGCTGGCCGTTATATCCAGAAATACCAGTTCGTCCGCTCCCTGCTGGCTGTATGCTTTGCCTAATTCTACCGGGTCGCCGGCTGTACGCAGGTTGACGAAGTTCGTACCTTTTACGGTTTGCCCGTTTTTAACGTCCAGACAAGGAATAATTCGTTTTGCCAATCCCATGGTGGTAAAATTAAAAGCCGGCCCACCGGCTGAGTTCGTTGAGTGATATCCGGCCCTCGTAGATGGCTTTTCCGAAAACGACGGCCGGTATTCCCGCTTCGTCCAATGAAATAATGTCGTCCATGGAGCTGATACCACCACTGGCAATCAGGTGGCACGGCGCTTGTTCCATAATACGCCGGTAAAGGGCTATCGACGGTCCTTTGAGCATGCCGTCTTTGCTGATGTCCGTACATAATACGTTGGTGACTCCTTCCTTTAAATACCGTTTGACGAAGTCGTACAGATTGACACCGCCCGATTCGAGCCATCCGCTGATGCGTACCGTTTCATCCTGAACATCTGCTCCTAAGATAATCTTTTCAGAACCGTATTGCTTTAGCCAGCCGAGGAATAAGTCCGGTTCGTTTACAGCGATACTTCCTATTGTAACCATGGTTGCACCGCATTCGAAAACTTTGGTCAGGTCTTCGTCGCGTTTTATGCCGCCTCCGAAATCAATGGTCAGCGACGTTCCTTGTGCGATGCGTAATAATGTATGATGATTGACCACGCTCTTCGAACGCGCTCCGTCGAGGTCGACCATGTGGAGACGTTTGAAACCGTAATCTTCAAATTCTTTGGCTACTTCCAGCGGATCATTGTTATAGATCTTCTGGGTTGTGTAGTCGCCTTTGCTCAGGCGGACACATTTTCCGTCGATAATGTCAATGGCAGGAATAAGTTCTATCATTTGTTTCGTATCGTTTGCTGTTTGCGGGCTATTTCAATGAAGTTCTTCAGTATAATTTCGCCGGCGTCGCCACTTTTTTCAGGATGAAATTGCGTGGCGTAATAATTCTTTGTGTGCAGTGCTGCGCTGAAGGGGTGTATATAGTTTGCCGTTGCGATGGTATCGGCACATGTAGGAATGTAATAGCTATGTACGAAGTATACATAACTGTTTTCTTCCAACGATGTGAATAAATCGCTCTGCAGGTGATACAAGTCATTCCACCCCATGTGCGGAACTTTTTCCTGATGGGTACGTGGCAAAAAGCGCTTGACATCGACATCGAAGATACCCAGACAGTCGACATCGCCTTCTTCGCTGTGCCGGCACATCAGTTGTTGCCCTATGCAGATGCCTAATACCGGCTGTTGCAGACTGCGGATTAAATAGTCCAGCCGGTGTTCGCGCAGGTAAGCCATGGTGTTGGCCGCCTCTCCCTGTCCAGGAAACAGAATACAGTCCGCTTTGCTCAGTGTTTCGAAGTCATCCGTTACAAGCGGGCTGATTCCGATTCGTTTGAGTGCATGTACGACCGAATAAATGTTTCCGGCGTTGTATTTTACGATAGCTACGTTCATTGAAACAATGTTTCTTGTTTTTATCTGTTTGTTAAGCTCTTTTTTTTAGTGTGCAGTAACAGGGAACATACCTTCGAAGGGCATAGGGACTTAATAGGAACGGGCAATGAGGACTTTGTAGCGGGCCGGTTTGCCGCTGACCATGTCTGTTCCCGGATTTGTCTGGTCTACACTGAACGGCACGCAACGGATTGTAGCCTGAGTCTCTTCTTTGATGCGTGCTTCGGTCTCAGTCGTACCGTCCCAGGGGCACAGAAAGAAACCGCCGTCTTTGATTCTGTTTTTGAACTCTTCATACGAATTGCATTCGTAGATGTGCGAGTCAAGAAACGATTTGGCTTTTGTGTAGATGTTCTGCTGGATGTCGTCGAGCAGATTCTTTACATATTCTTCGATACCGTCGCACGAAACGGTTTCTTTTTCCAGGGTATCGCGCCTCATGACTTCCACCGTATTGTTGGCTAAGTCTCTTCCGCCCATCACCAGGCGTACGGGAACCCCTTTCAGTTCGTAGTCCGCAAACTTGAAGCCGGGGCGTTTGTTGTCGGCATTGTCGTATTTGACCGAAAGGCCCATTGAACGGAGCTTCTCGATAATGGGGGTCAGTTTTTTGTCAAATTCCTTCAACTCATCTCCACCTTTATATATAGGTACGATGACTACTTGTATCGGTGCGAGCGCAGGAGGCAGCACTAGGCCGTTGTCATCGGAGTGAGTCATGATGAGGGCTCCCATAAGACGGGTGGATACACCCCATGATGTAGCCCATGCGTAGTCGAGCTGATTGTTTTTGTCTACGAACTGTACATTGAATGCTTTTCCGAAATTTTGTCCTAAGAAGTGGGACGTACCGCTCTGCAATGCTTTTCCGTCCTGCATCATGGCTTCGATTGTATATGTGTCCAACGCTCCGGCAAAACGTTCCGTCTCGCTTTTTACACCTTGCACAACCGGGATGGCCATGTATTTTTCGGCAAAATCGGCATAAACCTTCAGCATCATTTTGGCACGGTCTTCTGCTTCCTCGCGGGTCGCATGTGCTGTGTGTCCTTCTTGCCACAAAAATTCAGCTGTCCGAAGGAACAGACGGGTCCGCATTTCCCAACGCATGACGTTACACCATTGGTTACACAACAGAGGTAGGTCGCGATAACTGTGAATCCAATTTCGGTAGGTATTCCAGATGATCGTTTCGGATGTTGGACGTATGATGAGTTCTTCTTCGAGTTTTGCGGCGGGGTCGACAACGACTCCCGTATGATCTTCGTTTGTCTTGAGACGGTAGTGTGTCACTACGGCACATTCTTTGGCAAATCCTTCAACGTGTTCCGCCTCCTTACTTAAGAAGGATTTCGGAATCAGCAACGGGAAATATGCGTTTTGTACACCTGTTTCCTTGAACTTGTCGTCCAGTGTGCGTTGTATTTTTTCCCAAATGGCGTATCCATAGGGCTTGATAACCATACAACCTCTTACGTCGGACTGTTCAGCCAAATCGGCTTTGATAACTAATTCATTATACCATTGTGAATAATTGACACTACGCTTGGTCAAGTCTTTCAGTTCCTTTGCCATACCTATAAAATTGTTGGATGCAAAAGTACGAAAAAATGAGTAATTACCCCCTGAATATACAAGTTTTCTGTATCTTTGCAACGTACAAAATGAATTATTCAACTTTTTGGAGAGTATGCAAACTACAAAATTTTTAACTACGGTCTTGTGCGCAGGCTTGGTGCTTAGCGGTTGTAACATGAATAATAAAGCAAAAGGCGGTCTTATCGGTGCCGGTGGAGGTGCCCTTTTGGGTGGAATTATCGGAAATATAGCCGGAAATACGGCCGTCGGAGCCGTCATCGGAGGCGCTGTCGGTGCAGGTGCAGGTGTGCTTATCGGTAACAAGATGGACAAGGCGAAGGCTGAAGCTGAAAAAGTACAGAATGCGCAGGTTGAAAGTGTTACGGACAAGAACGGACTGAAGGCTGTGAAAGTTACTTTCGATTCAGGAATCTTGTTCGCATTGAATAAATCAGATTTAAACGCTTCGGCAAAGACTTCGCTGACGCAGTTTTCGCAGGTGCTGAAGAATAACCCTACGATGGACATCGCCATCTATGGTCATACTGACAATACGGGTACGGATGCTATCAACAACCCGCTGTCGCTTAAGCGCGCACAGTCTGTTGTCAATTATCTTTCTCAGGCAGGCGTAAGCTATTCTCAATTCAAGGAGGTCAAAGGTCTGGGTTCAACCCAGCCGATAGCTTCGAATGATACCAAAGAGGGACGTGACCAGAACCGTCGGGTCGAGATCTTTATGTATGCAAGCGAGGCAATGATTGAAGCAGCCAACAACGGTACGCTTCAGTAAGGTGATTTTGGAATTAACGGAAGAGGCTGTTTCAGGCAATGGTGCGGGAACAGCCTCTTTTCTACGTGTGTTTTCGGAACGGGATGCCGTTTCGGTTTTAAAAAGCTCGGACTTATTTTGAAATACCGGGCTGCTTTTTCTCAGACAAATCGAAAGAATACAGACAGATGCTGATAAAGAAATTTATATATCGTACTATATTATGGATGCTGATCCTCTTTTTCGGATCCACATTGGGGGTGACGTTGCTTTACCGGTATATTCCGGTTCCGGTTACTCCGCTGATGGTCATACGTTGTGTCCAGCAGTGGAATCGGGGCGAGGCGCTGGCTCTCTCACATCATTGGGTTCCGCTTTCGGATATGTCACCCCATTTGTCTCGGGCCGTGATAACGTCTGAAGACCAGCGCTTTCTGATGCATAATGGTTTCGATTTTCATGAAATAGGCAATGCGGTTAGTGAACGGCTTTCCGGAAAACGGATTCGCGGCGGAAGTACGATAAGCCAGCAGACAGCAAAGAATGTTTTTCTGTGGCCTGCTTCATCCTGGGTGAGGAAAGGCTTTGAAGTATATTTTACTTGTTTGATAGAATGGTGTTGGGGGAAAGAGCGGATTATGGAGGTTTATTTGAATTCCATAGAAATGGGAAGTGGCATATACGGTGCGGAAGCCGTTGCGCAGAAACATTTTTCAACGGATGCAAGGCATTTGTCTCGTTCGCAGTGTGCGCTGATAGCTGCTACGTTACCTAATCCGTTAAAATATAGTTCGGCTTCACCATCTCGTTACATTAAAAAACGTCAACGTCGCATTTTGAAACAGATGAACGCTGTGAAATCTTTTTGAAAGAGGAATGGGCTTGTTTTCAGAATGGTAAGAGGGGTGTTCAGTATCGGATGCGTTTTTTTCCGAAAAGGTATTTGAAACGACTGACGACACGCATGCCTAAAACAACGCCGTCGTAAATAGCGACAGCTTTGTCAAAACTGTTGACCATGGCTCCGAAACGTGATGTCGTTTTAGGTGCGGCGAATAAAGATTGCGTGTCCTGCTTGATTTCCGTCTTTAGCGTACGGATTTCAGCCAAGACTTTTTCGCGTTCGGCTAAGATGGTTTCGAGAGAATAGTTGTTGTTCGGTTGTTCCATAGTCGGTTATTTATGCAAAAACAGATTTGCTAAAAAACGTGTGAGGGGATCGATGATTAATTTCTTACGCATTGAATAAACAAATCCGATACTTAGTAGAAGCAGTAGGGTGATGATTCCATATCCGGCAATGGGGCTTCTGAATGCTTCGGACAAAATCGAGGCTAAAGCCAATAAAATAAATAAGATGGCTATTGTGCCCAGCATAAACAGGATGATACCTAAGATAAATGCTGAAAACAGAATAGTCATCTTACTGACGAATTCCAGTTGAACAAATCTTTTCTGAAGCTCCACATAGCGTTTAAACAGTATGAAAAGCTCTTGTAAATTTTCAATGTTCTTGTTACTGGAAAACATGGGCGGTGTTTTTATTCGTTTTCGGATTTAAGTTCACCGGCAATATCGTCGACCAAATCTTCCAACTCCTTGCGGTTTAGTTTAATTCCTCTTTTACGAAGAGCCTCTGCGATTTTGATACGCGTGTCTTCTCCTTTTTCAGGTGCAAAAAGAATTCCACATGCTGCACCTACGGCTGCGCCGCCTAAAAATGCTGCTAAAATACTTAATCCTTTCATAATCGTTTATTTTATGGGTTATGGAATACCCCAAAGGTAAGTATAAAAAATGGAACCGGGCAAATATTTTGGACGCTTTTTTGTATTTTGACAAAAAGTAGGCGGTTTAATATTGTTTAACTGCTTGTCAACTGATAAGAAAATGAAGAATCGTAAATTTGCGCAATTAAAAGATTTAGCCAATAACAATTGTAGTAAATATAATCATGAAGAAATTTGTAGTTCTAAGTATGAGCTTGTGTGCTGCGTTTGCCATAACGTCTTGTAAGTCTTCGGAAAGTGCGTACAAGAAAGCATACGAGAAAGCTAAATTGCAGGAAATGCAGGCCACTACGCCCGCGGAAGTTGAAACCTCGACCGAGGTAGTTCCTGTTCAGACAGTTACTCCGACCACTCCTGTCAAACAGGATAACACGCCTGTCCGTCGGGAAAATGTAGAACTGATAAGTGGAACAGGTTTGAAGGCATATAGTGTTATATGTGGAAGTTTCAGCCTGAAGGCCAATGCGGAAGGATTGCAAAATACATTGAAGGGAAAAGGTTATGCTGCTCAGGTTGTTTATAATTCATCGAACCGCATGTATCGAGTGGCTGCAACTACTTCTGACGATAAATCTGTGGCTGTGCAGGCACGCAATCAGTTGCGTTCCGATTACCCGGATGCTTGGTTGCTGCATACCAGTAAATAAATAAAAGGTCTTTTGCTATATTACGGAAAAACCCGGATGTAGAAAGGCGAATCGAAACATCTCCATCTTTTTTCCTTGTTTTGTAATGAATGACAAAGCAAGTGGGAAAAAGATGGAGATGTTTGTTTTTATGGAGTACTACTGATACTAAATATATCGGGTAAAATTACGCTTGTTCCGTTTCCAGGAACAACGGAAATACAGTTGTTGTAGCGGATAAACGAATTCATAGAAAACCAATCCGCCGTAACGGCTTTTTTCATTCATGACACGACGGCTTCTGTTGAATAAATAAAATTCAGCCATGTAGTAGAGCAGTGTCAGAACACTTGTTATGTAAAGACAGATCGGATTTTGTTCGTAAAAGAATCCGCATCCTACGACGCATCCCCACACCAAAAGCAAGGCGATACATCCGCCATGCCACCATAAACATTTCTGAAAACGCGTTTTATGGCTACAAAGGCTATAAGCCCCGGTTTTGGCTGTTTTCCGTGTACTCCATTTTGAAAATGAAAAGTCAGGATTCGATTGCGATACAGTACATTCCGGAAGATATGCTGTACATATACGCTTTTGAGGTATAATGCGATCGATGAGCAGGACTTCATTGTCAAACAACCATCTGAGTGTGTCGCCGTATCCCCCGCTACGGATAAAAACCGACTTGCGGAATGCCAGGTTGCAGGAGTCGCACCCGAAACTGTATCCGCTGTTTCGTACAATCCGGTAGGCAAGCAGTTGTTCGATGAAGCGGTCGGTGTTTGTGTGGCTTGAAAATAGTCCTTTGGCGACAGTCGTATTTGAATATCCCAATACAGCATCCGTATCATCATTGAATTTTTGGCTTATCCGATGCAACCACTGCGGAGTCCGGGGAAAACAATCTGCTTTTGTCAGTACGACCCATTCGTTTTTGGCGGATTTGATTCCGAGTGTAACCGCCAATTTCATCTGATGGATGCTGCGTGTTCCTTGCGGGACGTACGTATACCGGATTTTCTTATGCTCTTTTTCCGCTAATTTGATGATGTCGCGAGTATTGTCGGTCGAATTGTTGTCGACCAGGATTATTTCGTAATCGGGATAGTCTTGGTTGATGAATAATGGCAGATTATTGCGCAGCGATTCTGCTTGGGTATCACAAATGATGACTACGGAAAGTGATTGCCGGTACGAATGTGTTTCCTGGTCTTCGGGTTTGCGTTTACGGAATGATGCGTAAAGGGGCAATCGGGTCAGTGAGAGAAAAATAAGTGAGCATCCGAATAAGATGCAAAGTATGTAAGGAATTTCTATGACGGTGGGCATGTGCGTCTGGTGTGTTTAGTTAGTTTCTGCGGCGGAACTCGGCGCAGACAATGGCTGTTGCGGTAGCTACGTTCAAACTCTCGCTGGTACTTCTTCCGACCGGATAACTGGGGATGAACAAACGGTGTGAGATGTGTTTTTTCAATGTTTCCGAAATACCGTTTCCTTCGTTACCCATTAGGATGAGGCCGTGATCGGATAATGGCTGTGTGTAGATGTTTTGACCGTCCAGCAATGTGCCGAATACGGGAATGTCTTTGTTTTTACCCAGCAGTTCGTCGAGGGAAACCGTATGGATGTGGACGCGGGCCAGGGCTCCCATCGTGGCTTGTACGGTTTTGGGGGAATAGGCATCGGCAGTATGGGGTGAGCAGAACAGGTGTTCGATGCCGAACCAGTCTGCAATGCGGATGATCGTACCCAGGTTGCCGGGATCCTGTATGTCGTCCAGGCCCAGGCACAGGGATGTTTGCAGGATTTGTCCGAACTGCGTTTCAGCTATTCGGGCTTCTTTCTTGAAAATGGCCAGTGCGTTGTGAGGAGTTGTCAGCAGACTGGCTTTCGATAGCTCCTCGCGGGAAACAATTTCAGTCGGAATCCGTTTGTCCGGCATGCCGAATTGTGTTACGCATTCGTCTGTGATGAATATGCTGTGGCATTCGAATCGTTTCAGTAGCTCAAATACGGTTTTCGCCCCTTCAGCAACGAATAGTCCGTTTTCATCGCGCCGTTTCTTCAATGCGAGCGATTTTATTAATTTGAGTTTGGCTTTACTTATCATAAAAATGACGTTTTCCGGATTTTACGGCAAAGCTACGAAGTTATTTTTTATTATCTTCTTATCTTTGTACACGAAATTCAATCGGTTGCCTGTAAAATGTTGCGAATAGCGATAAAAATATCGGAAAAGGCTGGTTTGCTTTTGCTGCTATGTCTGTTTACGGCTTGTTCTTCATCTAAATATTTAACGGGGGAACAACGTGTCTTGTCTTCTGTATCGGTTGTTTCGGAGACGAAGCAAATCAAAAGTTCCACATACCGTCGCTATGTCAGGCAAGAGCCGAATGCCCGCTGGTTTAATGTCGTAAAAGTGCCGTTGGGCATTTATTGTATGTCCGGGAAGGACAGTACGAAGTGGTTGAACCGTTTTATTCGGAAAGTGGGCGAGCCTCCGGTAATATACGATTCGCTTCAGTCTCAACTGTCGTGTAAGTTGATAGGACAGGCTCTTTCGAACAAAGGTTTCCTGCATGCCAAAGTCGGTTACAAGGCTGAGGTGTATCGGAAAAAGGTAAAGTTGAGGTACACGATGTCTCCCGGACCGTGTTATACGGTCAGTTCCATTGATATTCAGACGGATAATCCGGTGATAGATTCGCTGGTCCGTGCCGATACGACGGCTTTTGGCCTGCGGGTCGGCATGCCTTGCGATGTTTCTTTGCTTGAGGCTGAACGTCAGCGTATAGTGACGATGCTTCAGAATAAAGGTTATTACAAGATCAATAAGGAGTTTATTTCGTTTCGTGCCGATTCCGTGGCAGGACGCACGGATTTATCGTTGCAGATGGTTGTCCGGAATCCGACACGGGGCACCGACTCGCTGAAGGTATACAATCGTTATCGTTTTGGCCATATAGCGGTGTTGAGCGATGTCAGTCAGGATGGAATGCGCGACGCAGATTCTTTGAAATACAAGGGCGTAAATTTTTATTATCGCGGAGGTTTGCGCGTTTTGCCTTCCCGCCTGTACGAACAGATCGGCATTTCGTCCGGTTCGTATTACAGCGACCAGGCAATCCAGAGTACGTATCGGAATATGAACCGGATGCCCATCATGAAATATTCGGTCGTTCATATGAATGAAGTGCAAAGGCGGGGAGAGAATGTACTGGATTGTAAAATTATCACGGCATCGAATGATATCAATGCCATAGAAACGGAACTGGAGGGGACGAATACGGCCGGAGACATGGGGGTGGCTGCGTCGCTGACTTATACGAACCGGAATCTGTTCAAGGGCAGCGAATTGTTTTCGATAAAACTGCGCGGAGCCTACGAGGCGATAACCGGATTGGAGGGATATGGTGATGAAAACTACCTGGAACTGAGTGCGGAGGCCAGTATCCGATTTCCACGTTTTCTGTTTCCTTCCGCATCCCTTTTCCAGAATCGCTCCTCGCTGGCCTCAACGGAGGTTTCGCTGATGTATGACTCGCAAAACCGTCCGGAGTTTTACCGGCGTGTGCTGACTGCCGCTTGGCGTTATCACTGGACCGGGCATAAGGGGCGTCTTCAGCACCGTCTGGATCTGCTGAGCCTTAATTATGTGTTTATGCCCTGGATATCCGATACGTTCCGTAAGAACTATCTGGATAGTGTCGATTCACGCAATTCGATACTGAGGTACAGTTATGAGAATCTGCTGATTATGCGTGTAGGTTATAATTTTGCGTATAATTCGTCGCATGTCAATGCGGTATCCGGCATTTATCAGGCCAATGCCTATCAGGTTCGTCTGAATGTGGAGACAGCCGGCAATGTGCTGTATGCAGCGTCTAATTTGTTCGGAGGTCCGCGTGACGGCAGCGGGCAATATACGCTTTTCGGAATTGCCTATGCCCAATATGCAAAGTTGGATTTCGACTATGCGCGAAGTTTCTTGATTGATGAACGGAATTCCGTTGCTTTTCGTGTGGGGCTGGGAATTGTGGCGCCTTACGGCAATGCCAAAGTCGTACCTTATGAGAAACGTTATTTCTCGGGAGGAGCCAAGAGTGTGCGCGGGTGGTCGGTCCGCGAACTCGGACCCGGTTCTTTTACGGGGAAGGACGGGACGATAGACTTTATCAACCAGATGGGAGACATGAAACTGGATCTTAGCCTGGAGTATCGGACGTATTTATTTTGGAAACTTCATGGAGCGGTGTTTGTAGATGCCGGAAACGTGTGGACACTGAAGAATTATCCGGAACAACCGGGTGGACAATTTCATTTCGATGAGTTTTACAAACAGATAGCCGTTTCGTATGGAATGGGTATCCGTTTGAATTTCGATTATTTTATTTTACGTTTCGACGGAGGAATGAAGGCTGTTAATCCGGCGTGGACAGACCATCGCCGGCATTATCCGTTACTTTATCCTGAGTTTAAACGGGATTTCACTTTTCATTTTGCTGTGGGGCTTCCGTTCTGACCAGCCATTCTCCCGACCGGCAAACCAGGAGATATGTACGTTCTGTTTTCGGGACGATTCGTATGGGGCATGCTATGGAATCGGCGGTAAACGCATTCGAGACACAGCAGGTAACGTAGGCGCATGAGTCGTTTTCCCATGAAATGTTTTTAATGAGTACCTCGGTGGGAGGGGCTTGATTGATGATGGCTAAATCTTCTTCTGTGATGTTTGAAAACGTATAGTCTATGAATTTCCGGTATTCCGGCGTACATGTTCCGATAGCGGTTTCCCGATCCAGATTGTAGAAACTTCGGGCAAATGACACGGCTTTTTCGGCGATAACTTGTTCCTGTTTGGATGATTTGTCGTGGCAGGCTGCGGACAATAGCGAGCATGCACATACAATCGTACAAAAAGAGATTTTGTTCATTGTGGATATAAATATAGGGACAAAGGTAAGCATTTATTTGTGGTATCGTTTTTGTTTTTGTAATTTTGCGAGGCTGTAACAAAAAAGAAATGCTGAAATTTATTTGTTTGGGGAGTGGCAGTTGTGGAAACTGCTATTATTTGATGACAGGTGAAGGGGGAATCCTGATTGATGCCGGAATCGGAATACGTTCGATTAAAAAGGTGTTTCGGGAGTATGGCCTTTCTTTGTCCCATTTGAAGGCTATTTTTGTTACGCACGAACATGCCGATCATATAAAGGCCGTGGGGGTGGTGTCCAATGAATTCCGTATTCCGGTTTTTGCCACAGAAAGTGTCCACATGGGTATGATACGGAACTATAACATGACAGTGAAGGTGAAAACTGAAAATGTGCGTGTCTTGACTAAAAACGAAACGGTCCGGATGGCAGGTTTCCAGATTACGCCTTTTGAAGTTCCGCATGACAGTGCGGACAATGTAGGTTATCGCCTGGAGGCAGACGGTAAGACGTTTTGTCTGATTACAGACGCAGGATGTGTAACGGAGGCGATCAAGGAAAACGTAAGCCGGGCCGATTATTTAGTGATAGAAGCCAATTATGATGCGAATATGCTTGCTATGGGCCCTTATCCGGTTTATCTGAAAAGACGCATATCCGGTGGTATGGGACATATGTGCAATGATGATACGGCGAAATTGTTAGTAGAAAACGGATTTGAACATTTGAAACATGTATGGTTGTGCCATTTGAGTGAAGAGAACAATCATCCGGAATTGGTTCGTAAGACTATCGAAAGCCGGATACAGTCTATGGGCTATATCGTAGGGAAAGATGTGCTTATAGATGTGTTGAAGCGGAAAGTTCCGTCATTATTGTACGAATTGTAGAAAAAAATCCCGTTTTTCTTTGCAAGTATCAAAAATAGTAGTACCTTTGCAACCGCAAACAGAGAGATGCACTCTTAGCTCAGTTGGTAGAGCAACTGACTCTTAATCAGTGGGTCCAGGGTTCGAATCCCTGAGGGTGTACGAAAAGAGTTCCAAGGCTTTAAAGTTTTGGAACTCTTTTTTTTGAAGGGGTGCTTGAATGTGTACCGTAGAAATAGGTGGACTTTATTCTTTTGGGGACGTATTATTTGAGGTTTTTGTTTAATTTTGTCGGATGATGCAATTTGTAGAGCGTGTAAGGTCTTTCATCGAACACCATGCGCTATTTGGTGCGGACGATTTGGTCATGGTAGGTTTGAGTGGCGGAGCCGATTCGGTGGCACTATTGCGTGTGCTATGCACCTTGGGTATTCGTTGTATGGCGATTCATTGTAATTTTCATCTTCGCGGAGAGGAATCGGATCGCGATCAGGACTTTGCGGAACAGCTATGCCATTTGCTGGGAGTTCCGTGCCTGGTTGCTTCTTTCGAGACGTCCCGGTATGCAGAAGAGCAAGGTATAAGTATCGAGATGGCGGCACGTGAGCTTCGTTATACGTATTTTGAGCGCGTTCGGAAAGAGAAAGGGGCAAATTGTGTTGCGGTAGCGCATCATCGCGACGATTCGGTTGAAACTGTTTTGTTGAATATGATTCGGGGAACGGGCATACACGGACTTTGCGGCATACGTCCGCGGGTAAAGCATGTAGTCCGACCTTTGCTGGACGTATCACGGCAAGACATAGAAGCCTATCTTAAGGTTTTGGGGCAGGATTTTGTGACGGATCATACCAATTTGGAAACGCTTTACAAACGAAATCGGGTGCGTCTGGAACTGCTGCCTTTGATGCGTGAGATTAATCCTTCGATAGATAGAGCCCTGCTGCGGATGGCACGTATTTCTTGCGATGTGTCTGAAATCTACGATGTTTATGTCCACAAGGAACTTTCGAACATGCTTTGTACGGTGGGCGACCATGTTGAATTACCTATTGAAAAATTGCGTTCGTCTGTCGGTTCCCTTTCCTTATTATATACATGGCTCCATCCTTATGGTTTTGGACGTGGAACTGTGGAACAGATTTACGAAGAGTTGAATGGTCCATCCGGTGCTCGTTATGTTTGCGGAGCATATACCGTGTGGCGTGATAGGGAAATGTTGGTTTTAATGGCTGATGGGCCGGATGTCAAGAATGATTCTTTCTTTTTGAGTCCGGGAGAAACGCTTCGGTTGAATGGTGACAACTGTTTGTGTTGTGAGGTCCTTTCTGCGGATGAGATGGGATCGGTATCCCGTGACCGGTTTACGGCCAGTCTGGATGGCGATAAATTAAAGATGCCTTTGTCGGTCAGACGCTTGCGGACGGGAGATCGTTTTGTGCCGTTCGGCATGAAAGGGAGCAAGTTGCTCAGTGATTATCTGACAGATTGTAAAATTTCGCGAGTACGCCGCTCGTCGATGTGGGTGGTCTGTTCCGGCGAGGATATTGTTTGGTTGGTTGGCGAACGTATAGACGGACGTTATGCCATTGAACGGACAACGCAAAAAGTAGTGAGGCTGCTCCTTTTGAAAGGTCAGCTTGAACAATAAAGGTCAAAAGAGTGTTCACCTGATGTATCAATGACCTATTTTAAATGAAAAGACATATTACAGGCGAACGTGTTATTTTATTTCTTAAGCCAACGATTTAAATGGTTGTGGGGTGCAACTACTACGAATTTGTAGAACGATGAAGCCGGAAGTTCTTGTAGATTGACTGTATAGGAAGTCGTTCCGGCAGGAAGTTTGGCAAGTTCGATGTATGTATCTTTGCCACCGGTCTTGAAATGATTGGTCGTTGCGGCATAAATGGTGACGGATGGTGCTTTTTTGGTATAGGAACGCCAGGAAAGGACTACTGTGTCGTCATAAGGCATAGTTTTTAAATCGCAGATATCTGTTTTTCCGATAAATGGAATGCCGTCTTGTTCCCAAAGTACAGCCGATGGAATTACGAAGCCGAGATAGCGGCTAATGGAAGGCGCAATATCGGTAATGGCTAAGTTGCGGTCGGTAAAGTGAGAGTTGACAGGTATGTTGGTTGAAATCCATGTTGTACGCTCGCGTTCGGACTGGCCTCCGTGCCCGTGCCCGTTTTCTCCGCGTCCGTGGTCTGTTGTGACTACTACCATCCACTCTTCATCGAAATGTTTTTCACGATATTTTACGGCTTCCCATACACGAGCTACCTGTTCGTCGGCTTTGCGTACATACGAATCAAAAAACTTTCCGTTTCCTTTTATATGACCCGCATCATCTGTATACCATAGATAGACCCAACTGAGGTCCGGCGCATTTTTTCGGATACTTTCGGCTGCATCTTTTGATATTTGTTCATCGTAATCGAACACATGCAGGTCATTTTCTTTATGTGGAAAACGAATTTTGTCCAGGTCGTAACCATCGTAGACATAATCGATTTTCAGGTGGTTGGTTTCTTCTTTGCCCTCTCCTATAAGAACGGTACGGTTGTCAGTCCAACTTGAATAAAGTCCTGTCTTCACCGGATGTGGCTGTTCCTTTGCAATACGGAAGATGCTCCAGTAGTTGTAATTGGGTTTGAGATTATTGTTTCCGTTGACGTTGTGCTTGTTTAGCCATGTGGCTGTCAGTAAGTTCGTGTAACCGATAGCCGATATAGTCGGCGTTTGCGAATAGGTACCGATCTCTCCGCCTGTATATGCTCGGGCATATGCGCCTTTCGAGGCAATGTCGAAGATGGCCGGGGTGTGCAAACGTTCTATTTGGTCGGCGGGAACTCCGTCTATGATGATGTAAACGGCTTTTTTGGTACGGGCACATACGTTGATGCAGCAAAGTGCCATGGTTAAAAGGATGGCGTGATGTTTCATTGTAAAAAATGTTTTTCTAATTTCTAGTCATTTTTATATCTAAGATCATTCTTAATGTATAGCAACAAGTTATTGAAACCTTTAATTTCATTTTATATCTGTTGCAGGAATACAAAAATACAACTAATTATCGAAAAGGCAATATGAAAGTTGTAGTTTCGTGCATATTATGGATCCTTGTATATTTTACGGCCTGTTTTTAGAAATTTCAGGCCACTTAATTCAAAAAACGGGCCTTGTATGTTATGTTCGAATGGTTGCGGTTGGCATTGAACGGGTATAGCTGTATATTGGTGTGTACCTTCAGAGGACGTAATTGAGTAAAATCCAATAGCTAAGAGGTCATACTTTCCCCGAAGGAATGTCGTAAGAAACGATTTTGTCTGAAAATATCTTTCAAAAGTTTTCTTTTGCTGTGGAAAAAGAGTAACTTTGCTCTATTCAATAATTTAATTTTAAAATACATGGATTCTATCATGCCATGAAAATTAGTATTTTACAATTTAATCAGACTTGGGCATCGCCTCAAGCCAATATTTTACGACTTGACGATTTGTTGGGCAGTCGTACGGATGCAGATGTCATTGTGTTGCCTGAAATGTTTTCAACGGGCTTTTGTGTTGAACCGGAGGGCATAGCCGAACAACCGGATGGACTGTCATTGCAATGGATGCGACATAAAGCGGCCGAACTGCAATGTGCCATAGCCGGTAGTTTGTCTGTGGTAGAAGACGGAACTTTTCGTAATCGTTTTTATTTTATCCGGCCTGATGGTGAGCCTGTTTATTACGATAAGCATCATTTGTTTTCCTACGGCGGTGAGAACAACTATTATGCGGCAGGAAAAGAACGCGTAATCGTGACGTTCCGGGGTGTCCGCTTTTTGCTTCAGGTTTGTTATGATTTGCGCTTCCCGGTTTTTTCCCGTAACCGGAACGATTACGATGTGGCATTGTATGTGGCCAGTTGGCCGCATGGCCGTATTGCGGCGTGGCAGGCATTGCTTCGTGCGCGGGCCATTGAAAACCAGAGTTTCGTAGTGGGTGTTAATCGTGTGGGGACGGATCCTGTATGCAGATATAGTGGCGGAAGCGGCGTTTTTGACGCTTATGGCAACCGGCTTGCCGCATGTCGCGATGATGAAGAGGAATTAATAACTATCGAATTAAATATGGCTGAGTTGGCTGAGTTCCGGACAAAATTTCCGGTATTGGCCGATTTGGATGATTTCGAAATAAAATGAGATTATGATGACCGAAAAACTTGTGAAACAACTACTCTTGGGTGATGAGGCCGTCGCATTGGGGGCTTTGAACGCAGGTCTTAGCGGTGTCTATGCCTATCCGGGCACACCGTCGACAGAGATAACGGAATATATACAGCAGCATCCTCTTGCACGTGAGCGTCAGGTTCATTCACGCTGGTGTACCAATGAGAAAACCGCTATGGAAGCGGCATTGGGTATGTCGTATGTGGGTAAACGTGCGCTTGTCTGCATGAAACATGTGGGACTGAATGTGGCGGCTGATGCGTTTGTAAATTCCGCCATAACCGGCGTAAATGGCGGATTGATTGTGTTGGCAGCCGATGACCCCTCGATGCATTCATCTCAAAATGAACAGGATTCCCGATTTTATGGCAAGTTTGCCATGATACCTATATTGGAACCTTCTTCGCAGCAAGAGGCTTATGACATGATGAAGTTCGGCTTTGAATTGTCGGAACGAGAAAAATTACCGGTTTTGATGCGTCTGACAACGCGCATGGCTCACTCGCGTGCTGTTGTCGTAGCCGGAACAGTGCGGGATGAAAACCCGTTGAATCCCCAGGTGGACCGGATGGACTGGATCTTGCTGCCTGTTAATGCGAGACGGCGATATGACAAACTGGTGAAACAACAATCGGCTTTGGAACATGCTTCGCAGACGTCTTCGTATAACGTGTATGAAGAAGGAGGAAATCATAGTTTGGGATTGATAGCTTGTGGTATTGCTTATAATTATGTGAAAGAGGCTTTTTCGGGAAAATGTCCTTATCCGTTGCTGAAGATTTCGCAATATCCGATACCCGTTGAGTGGATTCGGAAATTGGCTTCGGACTGTGCCGAACTACTGGTGTTGGAAGAAGGGCAACCTTTTGTGGAGGAAAGTCTGGCAGGTATATTGCCGACGTCGTTTTCCATAAAGGGACGTCTGACTGGCGATTTGCCCCGGACCGGTGAATTGACTCCGGACAGTGTGGCTAAAGCCTTGAAGGTTCCGGTGAGGACTGTTTACGGACCGGCTGAAAACGTCGTGTCCCGTCCGCCGGCTTTGTGCAAGGGATGCGGACACCGTGATGTTTATGAGGCGCTGAATGCCGTAATAAAGGAAAGTTACCCTGAGGCGAAAGTGTTTAGCGACATAGGTTGTTATACATTGGGAGCGCTTCCGCCATTCCGTACAATAGACAGTTGTGTGGACATGGGGGCCTCGATAACGATGGCAAAGGGTGCTGCCGATGCCGGTTTCTATCCGGCTATTGCCGTTATAGGTGATTCCACGTTTACCCATTCGGGCATGACGGGACTTTTGGATGCTGTCAATAGTAAATCTCCTATAACTGTTGTGATTTCAGACAATTTGACCACAGCCATGACCGGCGGACAGGATTCGGCGGGTACGAATAAGTTTGAGGCTATATGCTTGGGATTGGGCGTAGAGCCGGAACATGTACGTGTGGTGGTTCCGTTGCCGCAGAATATGGAAGAGATACGGAAAATTTTGTGCGAAGAGATAGCTTATAAAGGTGTTTCGGTTGTAATTCCCCGTAGGGAATGTATCCAGACGTTTACACGGAGACAAAAACAGAAAAAAGTAGCAAAAGTATGAAAACTGATATCATATTATCCGGAGTAGGAGGACAGGGCATTCTGTCTATCGCTGCGATTGTAGGTAGAGCGGCTATGGCCAAAGATTTGTAAATCAAA
>CATXZX010000003.1 GCA_958404085.1 uncultured Prevotellaceae bacterium
GTGATGAGGCCCACCAGACGATTGTCCTTGTCCACAACCGGAAGTTTCTCGATTTTATTTTCCTGCAATATTTTGGAAGCAGCTATCAGGTCGGTCTGCTGATCGGTCGTCACCAGGTTTTCGCTCGTCATGACCTCGTCTATCAGTTTGTCCACGCTGTGTTCGAAGCGCAGGTCGCGGTTTGTCACGATGCCCACCAGCCGGCGTTCCTCGTCCACAACCGGAATACCGCCGATGTGATACTCAGCCATCAGGGCCAACGCATCGGCCACCGTAGAGCCGCGCTTAATCGTCACAGGGTCATAAATCATTCCATTCTCGGCACGTTTCACGATTGCAACCTGGCGGGCCTGCTCTTCGATGGACATATTCTTATGAATCACGCCTATACCACCCTCACGCGCAATGGCAATAGCCATCGTAGCCTCTGTAACCGTATCCATCGCTGCCGTCACAAAAGGTATTTTCAACTCTATGTTACGCGAAAAACGCGTTGTCAGGTCTACTGTTCTGGGTAATACTTCGGAATAGGCGGGAATAAGCAATACATCGTCGTACGTCAGTCCGTCCATTAAAATCTTATCTGCAATAAATGATACCATAGGAATAGAATTTATTGCACGCAAATTTACATATTTAATTTCATTCGTAACTTCTATTTTTGTTTTTTTCGCTCTTCTCGAATAAAAAAGCCATCGTACGGGAATCCTTGTTCAAAAAAACACGGAGCCAGTAAGAAATAGCTCCGTGTTTTTTTAAAATAGCAGGCCCGTGTGTGAAATACGAAAGCCGCCCGCACCGACAGTTTCCAAGGCGTCAGCAACCTTCGCGCTCCAGCAGCGCAACCGCATAGGCGGAAATACCCTCCTCGCGCCCGGTATAGCCCAGGCGCTCCGTTGTCGTAGCCTTCACCGACACGTCGTCTTCCGCTATCTGCAACACGCCGGCCAAGCAGCGCTGCATCTGCGGAATATAATCCTTCAGTTTGGGACGCTCGGCGCATACGGTCGCATCGACATTTCCCACCCAATAGCCCTTTGAGTGCAACAGATCTAACGTTTTAGCCAGCAGCACCTTGCTGTCGATGGCGCGATATTCCTCACTGTTGTCGGGAAAGTGGTAACCGATGTCGCGCATGTTGGCCGCCCCCAGCAGGGCATCGCAAATGGCATGTATCAGTACGTCGGCATCGCTATGCCCCAAGAGGCCTTTCGCATGCGGAATCAGAATTCCACCCAACCACAACTCGCGCCCCTCTACCAGACGATGGACGTCGAAACCAAATCCTACTTTTATCTTCATTGCTCGTTTCTTTTTTAGTATATTGACAGATATTCCGTTCGAACCTGTGAAGTACAAAAATACGAATCTTTCGGGAAAAGTCGGTAAAGAGACCTGCGCATAATCAGCCCTTAAACGGAAAGGATTTTAAAAAAAGGAATGAATCATGCCCGAATCCGGAATTTAATTGTATCTTTGCACCGTTTTACACACAGGCCGTACACAACGGCTGAAACAAACATCTGGAGAGATGCTCGAGTGGTTGAAGAGGCACGCCTGGAAAGCGTGTATACCCCTAAAGGGTATCGGGGGTTCGAATCCCCCTCTCTCCGCAGGAAACAGCGTAACGAGTTGATAGCACAACTGGTTACGCTGTTTTTTCGTCCTTGCCTGACTATGTGCAACACTCGAACGAGCATCACGTACCCACTCCACGGTTCTCACCCAAACAACAAGGTAACAGTTCACGGGAAACAAACTGAAGAAATACATAACCAACTTTTTAGAGGGCATAAAATCAATAAAATTCGGCCATACACGCCAGCGTTTCAAAGAAAATAATAACTTTGCATCTAATAGATAACAGAAAGGAGGTTAGGAAACAGACAGACAATAAAAGGAGCGCAAAAAGGGAAAACGACAGCCGGAATGGTTTGCATCCCGCAGGTTGTAAACAAAAAAGCACTGAAATGTGCGACAAATAACAAACCGAAAAAGCGTTCCCATTCAGAAAACTTGAAATGAACATATAAAACATATTGAGCTTTTAGCTCTTGTTCTCTCTTATGTGAATACCGCCAAACATTCTACGTACGAGAACAAGCAGACTGAAAGTTCACGCTGATAGGGCGTGGACTATTCTGTGCTTGTTGTACGTACAGGTCACTTGGCGGTAACCTACATAAGAGACAAGTAGAAAGAATGGTTGCACGCCTTTTTCATTATACAAACTAACAATGAAGAAAATAGTATCATTTATTATTGGAGTAGCTCTTTGTGGAAGTGTTACAATGGCACAGAATAGTAAGAAAGATATAGTTATCAAAGCAGGCACCATTATTCCTCTACAATCTATAAATCAAGTAAAAGCCGCCGATGTGGAAGAGGGTGAAATGGTTGATTTCCGAGTATCTCAAGACATAAAAGTAAACGGTATGTGTGTTATACCAAGCGGGACATTAGTAAAGGGAAAAGTTACTGAAGCCAAGAAGAGTTCTTTGGCTGGAACAAAAGGTCGATTATCCATAAACATCAATAGTTTAAACTTAACCACAGGAGAACCTATCTACTTTTCAAATACGGATGTACGTATTAAAGGTAAAAACAGAACACCATTAGCCGTTGTTACCGGTTTATTTATATGGCCCTGTATATTTATTCCGGGAACAAAAGCTGTCATGCCGGCAGGATATGAAGTACAGGCAACTGTTGCTTCTAACGCTACAATTAGTGCGGAATAAAAACATATTTCAACTCCAACAAACTCAAAACAGTAAAAACGTATAGCTCGATCGCTGGAAATCAGTGATCGAGTCTATTTTTATATTGATTACAATAAAACGTATATAGTACCCATTACTTCGGATTTTACTTCCATCTCAAAATTCTCATTAAACTAATGGTTCTTGATTTTGCATTTATGCTAAGAGTTCATAACTTTGTATCGTCTTACAGAAAAAGACTGCAATCTATCTTTGTTCTTTTAGTGAGTTTGAATCTGCTACCTGCTTGGGCTGAATTAGTAGCATTACTAATTTCAATTAAAGACGTTCTTCTGAACATGGGTATACTCTTTATTAACCTCAAGACAAACAGAAAGCATATGAAAACAAGAATTATTCAATTAATATCTAAAGCTAAGGGAGTGTGGAACACGGTGGGTTAGTCTGTGGACTAAAACGGACACACTTTATAGAACAAGAGAACCTGAAATACGGAGCAGTTGTGTTCCACACGCCCACCGCCAGACATTTATTACTACAATATATATAAGCCAGGTACTTTGCCCGGCTTTTTCTTGCCGTCCGGTAAAACGTTTCCGTCCGAATTTGGCCGATTTGAAAATTAAAAACCAAATTGGCATATTTCGGACGAAAACGAACAATTCAGGCTGATAGCTACAAAATAACAAAGCGATGCACTTTTTCAGGCATCGCTTCGTCACTCAAAATATAGAGAATTCTTATTCTGCTACTTCAGCATTTTCAACCGGAGTTTCGGCATTTTCTGTTGCAGGTACTGCTTCGGCAGCCGACTTTTTGGAACGACGCGTACGCGTTGTCTTTTTCTTAGCTGTCTTGGCCATATTCTCATCGAAGTCTACAAGTTCAATGAAGCACATGGACGTTGCGTCATCCTTACGGATACCGGTTTTAATGATACGTGTATAACCACCCGGACGATCAGCCACCTTTACGGAAATTTCCTTGAAGAGTTCCGTAACAGCATATTTATCTTTCAAATAGCTGAACACGACACGACGCGAATTTGTTGTGTCTTGTTTTGACTTCGTAATCAGAGGCTCCACATATTTCTTCAAAGCCTTAGCTTTGGCAACAGTCGTAGTGATTCTTTTGTGCATGATCAGAGAACAAGCCATATTGGAAAGCATTGCGGCTCTGTGGGATGCAGTACGACTTAAGTGGTTGAATTTTTTATTATGTCTCATAAATGTTATTCTTTGTCTAATTTATATTTAGAGATATCGGTTCCAAACGACAGATTCAGACTCTCCAGCAAATCATCAAGCTCGGTGAGCGATTTCTTTCCAAAGTTGCGGAATTTCAAAAGGTCGGTCTTATTGAATTGTACTAAATCGCCCAAAGTCTCGACATCGGCAGCCTTCAAACAATTAAGCGCACGAACGGAAAGATTCATGTCGATTAATTTTGTCTTCAACAACTGACGCATGTGCAATACTTCTTCGTCGAATTCCTCGTTACCATCGGCATCTGCATTCTCCAACGTTATTTTTTCGTCAGAGAAAAGCATGAAATGGTAGATAAGTACTTTCGCAGCTTCCTTTAAGGCATCCTTCGGATGTATGGAACCATCCGTCGTAATCTCGAGGACCAATTTCTCATAGTCGGTTTTCTGCTCCACACGGAAATTGTCCACGGTATATTTTACGTTACGGATTGGAGTGTAAATAGAATCAATCGGTATTACATTAACTTCGGTACAGAACTCACGGTTCTCGTCAGCGGGAACGTAACCACGACCTTTATTAATTGTAAGATCGATTTTCATCGAAGCTTTGGAATCTAAATGGCAAATCACTAAGTCAGGATTTAACACTTCAAATCCAGTTAGATACTTGCCGATATCGCCAGCAGTAAACTCTGTTGTATTTTCTACTGTGATACAGACTTTCTCATTCTCGAATTCCTCTACTACTTGTCTGAAACGAACTTGTTTCAAATTCAAGATTATGTTGGTTACATCTTCACGCACCCCTGGAACGGATGAGAATTCGTGTTCAACACCCGCTATGCGCACGGTGTTGATAGCGAAGCCTTCCAAAGATGAAAGAAGAATGCGACGCAGGGCATTACCGACAGTGGTACCAAAGCCCGGCTCCAAAGGACGGAATTCAAATTTTCCGAACTTCGGATCGTCTTCCAACATAATAACTTTGTCAGGTTTTTGAAATGCTAATATCGCCATGAACTTAATTATTATTTAGAATACAACTCAACGATCAATTGTTCCTTTATATTTTCAGGGATATCTGCACGCTCCGGTTTGTGCAACATCTTACCGGATTTCGTATTCTCATCCCATTCCAACCACGGATATTTACTGTGGTTAAAGCCAGCTAAGGCATCAGCGATTACTTCTAAAGATTTGGACTTCTCGCGTACGGCGATAATTTCACCGGGTGCCACTGAATATGAAGGAATGTTCACCACTGCACCATTTACGGTGATGTGCTTATGATTCACCAACTGACGGGCAGCGGAACGGGTCGGAGCAATACCTAAACGAAAAACTACATTGTCAAGGCGAGATTCGAGATTCTGCAACAGGATTTCACCGGTAATACCAGTTGTACGAGCTGCTTTCTCGAACATATTTCTGAATTGTTTTTCCAGAACTCCGTAAGTATATTTAGCTTTTTGCTTCTCAGCAAGCATGACACCGTACTCAGATGTTTTGCGACGGCGCGAATTTCCGTGCTGGCCGGGAGGATAATTTCTCTTCGACAACACTTTATCAGCACCAAAGATTGCTTCTCCAAATTTACGGGCAATGCGAGATTTAGGTCCAGTATATCTAGCCATAATTCTTTTTTCCTTATTACATTAAAGTATTAAACTCTTCTTCTCTTAGGAGGACGGCATCCGTTATGGGGCAACGGAGTAACGTCGATGATCTCTGTTACTTCAATACCGGCACCATGCACAGTACGAATAGCCGATTCGCGACCATTACCGGGTCCTTTCACATAAGCCTTTACCTTACGCAGGCCCAAATCAAAAGCTACCTTTGCACAATCCTGTGCGGCCATCTGTGCTGCATAAGGAGTATTCTTTTTCGAGCCACGAAAGCCCATCTTACCAGCTGAAGACCAAGAAATGATTTGTCCCTCGCTGTTAGCCAAAGATACGATAATATTGTTAAACGAGCTGTGGACATGCAACTGGCCCATAGCATCAACCTTCACAATTCTCTTCTTTGCTGCGACTGTTTTTTTTGCCATATCTAATTATTATTTAGTAGCTTTTTTCTTGTTTGCAACAGTTTTCTTCTTTCCCTTACGTGTACGGGCGTTGTTCTTCGTACTCTGACCACGAACGGGCAGACCTATACGATGACGCACTCCACGATAGCAACCAATGTCCATCAGACGCTTGATGTTCAACTGTATCTCGGAACGAAGATCACCTTCTACTTTGTATTCGGCACCAATTATCTCACGAATTTTTGCTGCCTGATCATCAGTCCAATCCTTAACTTTAATGTCTCTGTCGACACCAGCTTTATCCAAGATTTTTGCCGAGCTACTGCGACCTATTCCATATACATAAGTCAAAGCGATTTCACCTCTTTTGTTTTGAGGCAAATCAACACCAACAATTCTTATTGCCATATATATTTTTTTTATTCTAAGGAATTATCCCTGACGCATTTTAAACTTAGGGTTCTTTTTATTAATAACATACAAACGTCCTTTACGGCGGACAATTTTGCACTCTGGCGTACGCTTCTTTAAAGATGCTCTTGTTTTCATATCTTTTTTGATTATTTATATCTAAACACAATACGGCCCTTTGACAAATCATAAGGACTCATTTCGACTTTTACTTTATCGCCGGGAAGAATCTTTATGTAATGCATGCGCATTTTTCCCGAAATATGGGCCGTTATCTCATGCCCGTTTTCAAGTTCAACGCGAAACATTGCATTCGAAAGAGCTTCGACAATAGTTCCGTCTTGTTCAATTGCTGATTGCTTAGCCATATACCTTAATACAATTTACCTTCGATTTCCTCTACTTCCTCAAAAGAAGACAATATATCGGCCTTACCATTGTGGATTGCGATGGTGTGCTCAAAATGAGCCGCCGGTTTCCCATCTACTGTACGAACGGTCCACCGATCAGGCATCATCTGAACTTGACGGCTACCCATAGTTATCATGGGTTCGATTGCTATACACATTCCATTCTTAAGTTGAGGACCGTTACCTCGACGACCATAATTAGGCACTTGGGGATCTTCATGCATATCCTTTCCTATACCATGACCGACAAACTCACGAACGACTCCATAACCATTAGCCTCACAAAGAGACTGGACCGCATAGCCAATATCACCGATTCGCTTACCGACAATAGATTCCGAGATAGCTCTGTAAAGAGATTCTTTCGTAACTCTCAATAATTGCTTTACATCGGCTGCGACTTCACCTACACAAAATGTATAACATGAATCGCCGTTAAAACCGTTCAACAACGTACCACAATCGATGGATACTATATCTCCATCTTTCAATGGCTCGTCATTAGGTATTCCATGTACAACAACATCGTTAACAGAAGCACAAATAGAAGCGGGAAACGCTGGGCCATAAGGATTGGGAAATCCCTTGAAGGTAGGCTCCGCACCATGATCACGAATAAACTCTTCCGCAACGCTATCCAAATATTTGGTAGACACGCCTGGAGCAATTTCCTTCGCAATCTGCGCCAAAGTCATACCAACCAACTTATTGGCATCGCGCATCCGCTCTATTTCATCTTCAGTTTTCAGAAATATCATAAACTTCGTCTTCGAGTAAAATCAGATTACTTTCCTGAACGTGTTCTCACATGTCCGGAATTCAACAAACCATCGTAGTGTCTTACTAACAAATGGCTTTCAATCTGCTGTAACGTATCAAGTACCACACCTACAAGAATCAGCAACGAAGTGCCTCCGAAGAACTGTGCAAATTCCTGACGCACGCCGAAAAATCCTGCAAAAGCAGGCATGATTGCAATAAGAGCTATAAACAACGAACCGGGAAGAGTAATTCGAGACATTACATTATCCAAATAATCCGCCGTACTTTTTCCAGGTTTAATACCCGGAATAAAGCCATTATTACGTTTCATATCCTCTGCCATCTGAACGGGATTCATGGTTATCGCCGTATAAAAATAAGTAAACGCCACGATTAAAATGACAAATACCACATTATACAACCAACTGCCCGAATTCTGGAATTGCTGGACAATCCACGTTGCATTCTGATCTCCATAACGGCCAAACGTCAACGGTATAAACATAATAGCCTGTGCGAAAATGATAGGCATTACATTGGCCGCAAACATTTTCAATGGGATATACTGGCGCGCACCACCATACTGTTTTTCACCCATGACACGCTTCGCATACTGTACAGGAACTTTCCGCGTTCCACGAACAAGTAAAATCGCAGCTGCAATAACGAAAACAAGAGAAACTAATTCAAACAAGAATTTGATTAGACCGCCTGCTCCCGGGCTAGACAATGTTGAAACAGCCTCTTGAGTCAAAGACTGCGGTAAACGAGCAATGATACCCACCATAATGATCAATGAAATTCCGTTACCTATTCCTTTGTCTGTAATACGCTCACCTAACCAAAGGATAAACATACTACCGGCTGCCAGAATAAAGGTAGATGAAATCATAAACCACGTCAAGTCTAATGAAGCACCTAAAGCCTGAGGAGCCTGGGCTCTCAGATTTATCAAATAAGTCGGTGCCTGAAACAAGAGAATCGCTATCGTCAGATAACGCGTATACTGATTAATCTTACGACGGCCACTCTCTCCTTCACGCTGCATTTTCTGAAAATAAGGAACTGTAACAGCCAAAAGCTGGATTACAATCGAAGCAGAAATGTAAGGCATGATTCCCAATGCAAAAATAGAAGCATTGGAAAAGGCACCTCCTGAGAACATATTCAACAAAGACATAAGACCGTCTTTTGTCTGTTCATGCAATTGACGCAACGCATTCGAATCGATTCCCGGAAGAACAACGAATGAGCCAAAACGATAAATTGTCACGAACAGGAGAGTAATGAGGATTCGCGTTTTCAAATCCTCAATTCTCCATATGTTCTTTAAGGTCTCTACAAACTTTTTCATTGAATTAAAGTTTTGTAGCAACTCCACCTACTCCCTCAATTGCAGCAATAGCTGATTTTGAAAAAGCATTAGCTTCAACTTCCAGTTTCAAAGTCAACGTACCATTTCCCAAAATCTTCACCAACTGGCCTGCCGAAACAAAACCTGCTGCGATAAGATCCTCGATACCGACCTTTGTCAAATTATTAGCTTCTGCCAACTGCTGCAACAAACTGATGTTGATTGCTTTGTATTCGACACGATTGATATTGTTGAATCCGAATTTAGGAACACGGCGCTGCAAAGGCATCTGACCACCTTCGAAACCGATCTTATTCTTGTAACCAGAACGCTGTTTCGCACCTTTATGACCGCGAGTTGAAGTTCCACCCAAACCAGAACCCGGTCCGCGACCGATTCTTTTACGAGTTTTTACGGAACCATATGCCGGTTGTAAATCATTTAATTTCATACTTTCTTTTTTTACGAATGAATTAATTATTCAACCACCGCTACTAAATGGTGAACTTTCTGAATCATACCACGGCAAACGGGTGTATCCTCACACTCGACAACCTGGTTGATCTTCTTCAAACCAAGTGCTTCAAGAGTTCTTTTCTGAACAACCGGAGCGCCAATCTTACTTTTTATCTGCTTAACTTTAATTGTTGCCATAATCATTCTTTAAATATTAACCTCTGAAGACTTTTTCCATACTGATTCCACGGTTCTGAGCCACCATACGTGCATCGCGCATTTCACTCAAAGCCAAGATCGTTGCTTTTACCAAGTTATGCGGATTTGAAGAACCTTTTGATTTCGCCAAAACGTCTTTAACGCCTACGCTCTCCAAAACAGAACGCATAGCACCACCAGCTACAACTCCGGTACCTTCTGATGCCGGCAAAAGGATAACCTCAGCACCACCAAATTTTGCACTTTGCTCATGCGGAACAGTTCCTTTCACAACAGGCACTTTGTAGAGATTCTTCTTAGCAGCTTCCACTCCCTTAGCAATAGCGGCAGTCACTTCACCGGCCTTACCCAGTCCACAACCTATTACGCCATTACCATCTCCAACAACAACAATAGCAGAGAAGCTAAATGTTCTACCACCTTTTGTCACTTTCGTAACGCGATTGATAGCAACCAGTCTATCCTTTAAATCTTCGCTGTTTACATTTACTCTGTTTGCCATAATCCATTAGAATTTTAATCCACCATTACGTGCCCCATCAGCAACTTCTTTCACACGTCCGTGGTATAAATAACCATTACGATCGAATACGACGGTTGTAATTCCAGCAGCCAAAGCCTTCTGAGCAACTAATTCGCCAACTTTAGCAGCCTGTTCTTTCTTAGGCATGGCTTCCATACCCAAAGATGAAGCAGCAACCAATGTATGGCTCGTTTCGTCGTTAATTATCTGAACGTAAATTTGCTTATTGCTTCTAAAAACGCTCATACGAGGACGTTCTGCCGTTCCAGAAACTTTATTACGTACCCGATATTTGATTTTAATTCGTCTTTCTATTTTTGTAGTCATAACTTTCAAGATTAAAAATTACTTAGCACCGGCTGACTTACCAGACTTTCTGCGAATCTGTTCGCCAACGAACAAAATACCCTTTCCTTTATAAGGTTCAGGCTTACGGAAAGAACGAATTTTTGCGCAAACCAAACCTAAAAGCTGTTTATCGCAAGATTCCAAACAAATATAGGGATTCTTATTTCTTTCAGTTTTTGTCTCAACCTTGATTTCATTCGGTAACTGGATGAAAATGCTATGTGTGTAACCCAAAGAGAATTCTACGAGATTTCCCTGATTGGAAACACGATAACCTACACCAACAAGCTCCATCTCCTTTTTATAACCTTCTGAAACACCTACAACCATATTGTGTACAAGCGCACGGTAAAGTCCATGGAATGCTTGTTTTTGCTTCTGCTCAACGGTATCATTTTTCTCGTCGATTGCAAAAGTTACCAAACCATCAGCAATTGTTACGATAATAGAAGGATCAACAGCTTGGCTCATCTCACCCTTCGGTCCTTTAACAGACACTACATTATCCTTCAAAGTAACAGTTACTCCGGCAGGGATGTTAATCGGCAATTTACCTATTCTAGACATGTTTATTCCTCCTAAAATTAATATACATAACAGAGGACTTCACCACCTATTTTCAAGGTAGAAGCCTCTTTATCAGTCATTACACCTTTAGATGTGGATACAATTGCAATACCCAAACCATTAATTACTCGCGGCATGTTCTTATAACCGGTATATTTACGCATACCCGGTGAAGATATTCTCTTCAAACATTTAATCGCATTCACCTTGTTCTGTACATCGTACTTCAAAGCGATTTTGATTGTACCTTGAGGACCATCTTCCACAAACTTATAGTTCAGGATATAGCCCTTCTCAAAAAGGATTTTTGTAATGTCCTTTTTCAAATTTGACGCCGGAATCTCTACGACTCTATGCTTTGCCTGAATCGCATTTCTCAAACGGGTCAAATAATCTGCTATTGGATCTGTCATAAAATATAATTATTAATTAATCGGGACTCCCCCGACAATATTAAAAAATTTACCAACTTGCTTTTTTTACACCGGGAATAAGACCATTCGAAGCCATCTCGCGGAACTGAATACGAGAAAGTCCAAACTGACGGATATAACCTTTTGGACGTCCTGTAATCTTGCACCGGTTATGCAAACGAATCGGGTTTGCATTCCGAGGAATTTCTTGCAATTTGCGTGCAGCCTCGTAAGCCTCAACAGGATCTGCTGAATTATTGACGATTGCCTTTAATGCAGCACGTCTCTCAGCATACTTGGCTACCAATTTGGCTCTTTTCACTTCACGAGCCTTCATAGATTCTTTTGCCATACTTTTTTATTAGTTGTTTTTAGCGTTCTTAAACGGCAAGCCAAATTCTTTCAACAAAGCGTAACCCTCTTCGTCTGTTTTAGCAGTAGTAACAAACGTAATATTCATACCCAGAATTCTATCAATCGAATCGATGTTGATTTCGGGGAAAATAATCTGTTCCTGAATACCCAACGTATAATTACCACGACCATCGAATTTACTTTCGATACCTTTAAAGTCACGGATTCGGGGAAGAGCCACACGCACTAATTTCTCGAGGAACTCATACATACGCTCACGACGCAAAGTAACCATAACACCAATCGGCATCTTCTTACGCAGCTTAAAGTTAGCAACGTCTTTACGTGAAACTGTGGCTACTGCCTTTTGCCCTGTTATCGCCGTAATCTCATTGATCGCTACATCAATTATTTTTTTGTCGGCGGTTGCCATACCCAGACCCTGATTAATAACGATCTTTTTCAGAACGGGGATCTGCATGGCCGAAGAATAGTTAAACTGTTTCTTCAAAGCTGGAGCGATGCGCTCTACATATTCTTTTTTAAGACTCGCAGTATTACTCATTACTTAATCTCCTCTCCTGATTTTTTTGCGTAACGCACTAATTTTCCGTTCTCATTACGTTTACGGCCGATACGAGTCGGTTTGCCGCTTTTCGGATCCAACACATTCAGGTTTGAAATATGAATAGATGCCTCCTGTTTCACAATACCACCTTGCGGGTTCTTTGCATTGGGTTTCTGGCTTTTCGACACCATGTTAAGTCCCTCAACGATTGCACGCTGTTTTTCTACAAAGACCTTCAGGACTTTACCGGTCTTTCCTTTTTCTACACCGGCATTCACAAAGACGGTATCACCTTTCTTAATATGTAACTTACTCATTACTTCTCAATTTACACAATTAAAGAACTTCAGGTGCCAAAGAAACCACCTTCATATTGGTTGCACGCAATTCACGAGCAACAGGACCGAAAATACGGCTTCCTCTCAACTCACCAGCATTGTTCAACAATACGCAAGCATTGTCATCGAAACGAATATACGAACCGTCCGGACGACGAATTTCTTTTTTGGTTCTTACGATCAACGCCTTCGATACTGCACCTTTTTTTACATCACTCGACGGGATAACGTTCTTTACAGAAACAACTATCACATCACCAACAGAAGCATAGCGTCTTTTCGTACCGCCCAAAACACGGATACACAACGCTTCACGTGCGCCACTGTTGTCAGCAACCGTTAATCTTGATTCTGCTTGTATCATAATTACTTAGCTCTTTCTACTATTTCTACTACTCTCCATCTCTTGGTCTTACTCAAGGGACGTGTCTCCATGATCAAGACCGTGTCGCCCACATTGCATTCATTCTTTTCATCATGAGCATGGAATTTTTTAGTCTTGGAGACGAATTTACCGTAAATCGGGTGTTTTTCTTTAAACTTAGCAGCCACAACAATGGTCTTATCCATTTTATTGCTGGTAACTACACCCTGTCTTGTTTTTCTTAAATTTCTAGTTTCCATTTGGACCATTATTATTTAGTAAGTTCTCTCTGACGCAATTCCGTCTTCATACGAGCAATCGTACGGCGCAAACTCTTGATCTGCGCAGGATTTTCCAACGGAGAAATAGAATGATTCAAGAGCATCTGGTTATAATTTGCCACTTCAGCTTCAACTCTTTCTGCCAACTCGTTAGTAGGCAACTCTCTTATTTCTGCAATCTTCATAATCAAGCGTTTTTATCGTAATCACGTCTAACAATAAACTTCGTAGTCACAGGCAATTTCTGAGCAGCCAGACGCAGTGCCTCCTTGGCTACTTCATAGGGAACACCCTCTACCTCAAACAAGATGCGACCCGGAGTTACAGGAAATACATATCCTACAGGATCACCTTTACCTTTACCCATACGTACGTCTGCAGGTTTCTTTGTAATAGGTTTATCCGGGAAAATACGAATCCAAATCTGTCCTTCGCGCTGCATATAACGTGTAACGGCAACACGGGCAGCCTCTATCTGACGACCTGTCAACCAGTGGGTATCAAGGCTCTTAATACCGAAACTACCGAATGCCAATTGATTTCCTCTCATGGCATTTCCCTTACAACGGCCCTTTTGCGGTCTTCTATATTTAGTTCTTTTAGGTTGTAACATAATCCTTGATTTTCAAAATTAACGATTGTTGTTTCTCTTCTTACGGAAGTTTCTACCGCCGCCGTTATTACCACCATTGCTACGACCGTTCTCTTTTGCCTGAGTGAAGTTAGGAGTCAAATCTTTTTTACCATATACCTCACCGCGACAAATCCAAACCTTGATGCCCAAGAGTCCGACCTTCGTCAGGGCTTCCGTCTGGCAATAGTCAATATCTGCACGGAATGTATGAAGAGGCGTTCTACCTTCTTTATACATTTCTTTGCGTGCCATCTCGGCACCATTCAAACGGCCTGAAATCTGAATTTTGATACCTTCGGCACCCATTCTCATCGTATTGGCAATAGCCATCTTGATAGCACGACGGTAAGCGATCTTACCTTCTACCTGACGGGCAATGCTTTTACCGACAATGACAGCATCGAGCTCCGGTTTCTTAACCTCGAAGATGTTGATCTGAACATCTTTGTCGGTAATTTTTTTAAGTTCTTCTTTCAGTTTGTCAACTTCCTGACCGCCCTTACCAATGATTATGCCCGGACGAGCCGTACATACTGTAATCGTCACGAGTTTCAAAGTACGTTCAATTACTATACGCGAAACGCTAGCCTTAGCCAGACGCTCATTCAGATATTTCCGAATTTTGCTATCTTCCAAAAGGTTGTCGCCAAAGCTGTTTCCACCGTACCAGTTCGAATCCCAACCGCGAATAATACCCAAACGGTTACTTATCGGATTTACTTTTTGTCCCATACTTCCTTCTTAATTAATCATTAGTTTTAGTACCAACGAACAAAGTCACATGATTTGAACGTTTACGAATTCTGTAACCTCTACCCTGCGGCGCCGGTCTCATTCTTTTCAGCGTAGCGCCTTCATCAACATAAATCTTGGTTACAAACAATTCACCATCTTCGGCTTTACGTTCGTTCTTCTGTTCCCAATTCGCGATAGCAGAACGCAACAATCTCTCTACTGGTACTGATGCAGCTTTTGCTGAAAATCTCAATGTACCAAGAGCACGATTCACCTCCATTCCACGAATCATATCCACGACATAGCGCATTTTACGCGGAGAAGAGGGAACATTTTGCAATTTTGCAAAATACTGGGTTTTAAGGGCTTCTTTTCTTTTATTAGCCGCTAATCTTTTTCTTGCTCCCATTTATATATTTTCTTAATTATCTGGATTAAAACGCCCGCTTATTTTTTCTTGTTACCCGCATGGCCACCGAACTTACGCGTCGGAGCGAACTCGCCCAACTTGTGTCCGACCATATTTTCAGTAACATAAACAGGAATAAATTTATTTCCGTTATGAACCGCAACAGTATGCCCGACAAAGTCCGGCGATATCATTGAAGCTCGAGCCCAAGTTTTCACTACGCTCTTCTTGCCACTTTCGTTCATGGCTAGGATTTTTTTCTCTAAAGAGACAGCGATATATGGACCTTTTTTTAATGAACGACTCATAATTTACTCAATTAACTTGTTACTTATTGGATCTTTCTATAATATACTTATTAGACTGTTTCTTAGGACGTCTTGTCTTCAAGCCCTTAGCATACAATCCCTTGCGTGAACGAGGATGACCTCCTGACTGGCGGCCTTCACCACCACCCATCGGGTGATCAACAGGATTCATCACAACACCACGGTTGTGCGGACGACGGCCCAACCAACGTGAGCGGCCGGCCTTACCTGAACTCTCCAACGCATGATCCGAGTTACCAACGCTACCCACAGTTGCCTTACAAGCACTGAGGATCTGACGAGTTTCTCCTGAAGGCAATTTGATAACACAATAACGGCCTTCGCGAGATGTCAACTGAGCAAAGTTTCCTGCCGAGCGCACAAGCAAAGCACCTTGTCCCGGACGCAATTCAATGTTATGAATCACTGTTCCGACCGGTATATTCTGCAAAGGAAGCGTATTTCCCACTTCGGGAGCAGCATCAGGACCGGACATCAAGGTTGCACCTACTTGCAATCCATTAGGAGCAATAATATAACGTTTTTCACCATCCGCATAATACAACAAAGCGATACGAGCCGAACGATTCGGATCGTATTCGATTGTTTTCACCACTGCGGGCACACCATCTTTTTCTCTCTTAAAGTCAATCAAACGCAATTTTCTCTTGTGACCGCCACCTCTGTAACGAACGGTCATCTTTCCGGTATTGTTACGACCGCCGGTGGAACGTTTGCCAAATACAAGAGACTTTTCTGGTACTGATGCAGTAATTTCCTCGAAAGTACCAATAATCTTGTGTCTCTGCCCCGGTGTTGTGGGCTTAAATTTACGTACTGCCATTTTTTATTTAGATATTGCTATAAAAATCAATCGTATCGCCATCTTTCAATGTCACAATAGCTTTTTTAAACGCATTCGTACGTCCTTTAATCAATCCAGCTTTTGTATAGCGGCTTTTTGACTTTCCGGCATAACGCATGGTATTCACTGCTGTAACAGTCACGTTATATAAGGACTCTACCTCAGCTTTTATCTGCAATTTATTAGCCTCAGGACGAACAATGAAGCCGAACTTATTCTGCTTCTCCGTTATTGCCGTCATTTTCTCTGTGACAAGCGGTTTAATAATATATCCCATATCTTCTGTGTCCTTATTTATTTAAGACAGCATCAATAGTTTTGAGCGAGCTTTCAGCCACAACCATCACACCTGCATCCAACACCATATACGTGTTTAAAGCAGAAGCCGAAGCGACTTTTGCACGTTCTACATTTCTAGCTGACAAATATACGTTTTTATTATTCTCCGGCAAAACGATTAACACTTTTTTATTGTCAATCTTCAGATTTTTGGTCATTTCGACAAATGTTTTGGTCTTCGGAGCCTCGAAAGTGAAGTCCTCCACTACGACCAAAGCATTTTCCTGCACTTTATAAGAAAGAGCAGATTTGCGGGCCAAAACCTTTACTTTTTTGTTCAGTTTGAAACTGTAATCACGGGGTTTGGGACCAAAAACACGGCCGCCACCGACCAATAACGGAGACTTGATATCACCACGGCGAGCACCGCCACCGCCTTTCTGACGGCCGAGCTTACGTGTTGAACCTGTTATTTCACTTCTCTCCTTCGATTTTGCCGTACCCTGGCGCTGAGCAGCCATGTAATGCTTTACATCGAGGTAAATTGCGTGATCGTTCGGTTCAATTCCGAAGATAGATTCGTTTAACGTAACCTTTCTTCCGGTGTCTTCACCTTTAATATTTAATACGCTAACTTCCATTACTTATTTATTATTACGATTGAACCTTTGCATCCCGGAACAGAACCTTTAATCAACAGAAGGTTGCTCTCGGGGATAACTTTCAACACTTGCAGGTTGTGCGTTGTCACACGGTCACCACCCATTTGGCCACCCATGCGCATTCCCTTAAACACTTTTGCGGGATACGAACAAGCACCAATTGAACCCGGCTTACGCAGACGGTCATCCTGGCCGTGAGTTGTCTGACCGACACCACCGAAACCATGACGTTTTACCACACCCTGGAAACCATGTCCTTTAGACGTTCCAACTACATCCACATACGTTGCATCTGCAAACAGATCGACCGTAAGGGTATCACCCAGATTCAGTTCTGAATCAAAACCTGTGAACTCGGCCAAGTGTCTCTTGGGGGTCGTACCAGCTTTCTTAAAGTGTCCCATCAACTGATTGCTGGTGTTCTTCTCCTTAGCCTCCTGGAAGCCGATCTGAACAGCTGCATAACCGTCTTTCTCAACACTCTTAATCTGAGTAACCACACAAGGACCTACTTCGATAACAGTGCAT
>CATXZX010000004.1 GCA_958404085.1 uncultured Prevotellaceae bacterium
ATAGAACCATTCACCGTCTTCCTGTACGGCGAATTCGGATGCTGCGCAGTCCATGGCTATTTTCACGTCGCATCCTGGTTTGTAGCCGGCGGCTTCGATAGCTTCGATAATAGTATCAAGAGCGTCTTCGATACCCTTGAAGTCGGGAGCGAAACCACCCTCATCGCCTACAGCGGTAGAGAGACCGCGTGCTTTTAGTAATTTGGCAAGATGGTGGAATACTTCGGCCCCCATGCGTATGCCTTCCTTCTCTGAGGTAGCGCCGACAGGACGGATCATGAACTCCTGAAATGCGATAGGGGCATCGGAGTGGGCGCCACCATTGATGATATTCATCATCGGAACAGGCAGGGTATAGGTATTGGTTCCTCCGAGGTAACGATATAAGGGAAGGTGCAGGTAGTTAGCGGCAGCATGGGCTACGGCCAGCGAAACACCGAGTACAGCGTTAGCACCGAGATTCTTCTTGGTGGCGGTCCCGTCGAGTTCAAGCATTTTGGCATCGATTCTGCGCTGCTCTAGTGTACTCATGCCGATGATGGCGGGAGCAATCTTTGTGTTTACATTCTTCACAGCCTGCTGGACACCTTTACCCAAGTAGCGGTTCTTGTCGCCGTCGCGCAATTCCAGTGCCTCGTTTTCGCCGGTGCTGGCACCGCTGGGTACCGATGCGCGTCCTGTCATTCCACATTCCAGTGTCACTTCGACTTCTACGGTCGGATTGCCTCTCGAATCAAGGATCTCTCTTGCATGCACTTCTTTAATTTTCATAATCGTTGCTTTTAAGTTATACCGCTATAAAGGTACACAGATTTTGCGGTCGTAGCAATATCTAAATGTTATCATTTCCTTATAAATACTTGAATTTTATGTGCAGATATGTTCTATTCTATGTTAAATAGAAGGCGATTTTTACCGGACAGCAATAATTGCGTTAGAATTCTTCTCTAATATTGTTGATCCAGCAATTGATACATAGTAGTGTACATGCTGTTTGGGCAATGAACACTGACGAACCTTCTCCGAAAATACGAGGGACGCTGTGTCGTCATAAAAGGAATTTGTAATTACAGAAATAGACAAAGGAAAACTATCTCTTGTTTCCTTTGTCTATTTCTTATTAATTAGAAAAAACGTATTTTACGTCGCTTTAAAAAGGGAAGAATGTTTTAATGGGGCTGTTCTAAGGGAATTTTTTCAATTCTCCGGACATGCCTTCCCCCTTCAAATTCTGTTTGAAAAAACTCGTTCATTATCTGTTCAGCTGTAGTCGTGTTGATGTAACGTCCTGGCATAACTAATACATTGGCATCGTTATGAAGGCGGGCCATATGGGCTATTTCGGGCATCCAACATAGAGCGGCACGGACTTGTTGATGTTTGTTCAGCGTCATGCTGATGCCTTCTCCGCTTCCACATATGGCAATACCCTTTGTTACTTGTTTCGAATCAATGGCTTCGCCTAATTTGTGCGCGTAGTCGGGGTAATCGCAACTTGTTTCCGAGTGACAACCATAATCAATATAACTGATACTTTTCTGTTTAAGATATTGAATCACGAATTGCTTTAATTCGTAACCGGCATGGTCAGATGCAAGACCAATGGGCGTGTCGATGTTCATTATGCTTCGCTATTTGTGATAAACTCTTTAACTCGCAGATAAATGTTCTCGGGTGTAAAACCTAATTTCTCATCCAGTACTTTGTAAGGAGCCGAAAATCCGAAACTCTCCAATCCATATACAGTTCCATGAGTTCCGACAAGACCTTCGAGCGTAACAGGTAATCCCGCAGTCAGGCCAAAAATTTTAGATCCACACGGTAGAATGGCTTTTTGGTAGTCTTTGGGTTGTGAACGGAACAAACCTTCGGATGGGCAGCTCACTACGCGGACTTTTATCTCATCGGCGTGTAACAATTCGGCTGTCTGCACCAAAGTAGAGACTTCCGAGCCTGATGCAACCAAGATGATGTCCGGTTCTTTGCATGCGATGACTTCGTATGCTCCTTTGGTCGCGGCATTGTAGTCGGTGTTTTTCGGAAGATCTGTAATGTTTTGACGGGATAAGATGAGGGCTGTCGGCGTATCTGTATTGTTCATAGCCATTTTCCAGGCAACAGTCGTTTCGTGTACGTCTGCAGGTCTGAGAACCAATACAGAATTCTTTCCATGATGGTTCTTAAGTTTCTCCATCAAACGGATTTGGGCCTCTTGTTCTACGGGCTCATGTGTCGGTCCGTCCTCTCCGACGCGGAAAGCATCGTGAGTCCAGATAAATTTAACAGGAAGTTCCATAAGGGCCGCCATGCGGATTGCCGGTTTCATATAGTCTGAGAATACGAAAAAAGTTCCCATAGCGACGTAAACACCGCCGTGAAGTGCCATTCCCAGACAAACACAAGCCATCGTCAGTTCGCTTACGCCGGCTTGGAGAAAAGCTCCGGAAAAATCTTCCTTCGTAATGTTTTTAGTTTTCTTGAGGAAACCGTCTGTTTTGTCGGAGTTACATAAGTCCGCCGATGAACATATCATGTTTTCGACATGTTCGGCTAACATAGAAAGGCACGCAGAAGAAGCGTTTCGGGTAGGCCCATTGGTTTTTTGTTCAATATTATCCCAATTTAACTGAGGCAGTTTCTTATTGAACCAGTCTTTGAGTTTTAGGGCCTTTTCCGGGTTTTGTTTTTCCCATTCCTTTTCTTCGGCATGGCGCGACTCAGCGATAGCAACTAATTCCTGACGACGTTTTTCGTACAGTTCTTTCACTTCATCATAAATGACAAATGGATTTTCCGGATCACCTCCAAGATTCCGGATGGTGTTGATATAGGCCGTTCCTCCCAGTGGCGCACCGTGTGTTGCGCAGTTGCGTTCATACGATGAATTGTCTTCTTTACGACATCCTTTACCCATGATACACTTGCCGATAATGAGTGTCGGACGTTCCTTTTCCGTTTGCGCATCTTTCAATGCCTGACGTATTTGCTCACAGTCATTACCATTTATTTCGATGACCTTCCAGTTCCAAGAACGATATTTCATCGCAGTGTCTTCACTTATCACCGTAGCACATTCTGTCGACAACTGGATGTCATTCGAATCGTAGAACATAATGAGATTGTTCAGTCCCAAATGACCGGCAATTCTACCTGCACCCTGCGATATTTCCTCTTGTATACCGCCGTCTGATATATAGGAGTAGATCTTTTCTTTCAGGAAAGACGGATTTCCCGTACGGGCTGCTAAGAATTTGGCTGCAATAGCCGCACCGACAGCAAAGGTATGCCCTTGTCCGAGTGGACCGGATGTATTTTCTATGCCTCTGGCAATATTTACTTCTGGATGACCGGGTGTTACAGATTGCCATTGGCGGAATTGTTTCAATTCTTCAATTGTAAATCGTCCTGTCAGTGCCAATTGCGAGTATAACATGGGGGACATATGCCCCGGATCAAGGAAAAAGCGATCTCTACACTCCCATTCAGGTTTGTCCGGGTCGTAAACTAAGAATTCAGAATATAGTACATTGATAAAATCTGCACCGCCCATTGCACCGCCCGGATGTCCTGAACGAGCTTTTTCAACCATAGAAGCAGCCAAAATACGAATGTTGTCGGCTGCAAGATTCATTAGTTTTGTAGAATTATTCATTGCTATTGTGAGACATAATCTATTTACTCAACAAAAGTACAACGAATCTTATAAATAGCAAAACGTAAATTCGTTTTATTGGTCTTTTGCCACTATTTTGCGTTATTCGAACGCACTTTCCATTTCAATAAATCACCTAATTTATTGAAATCATGCCGGAGTAAAATACCTCCTCCTTGGGTACTTAATGTAGATTTCGTGAAGTAGCGGTCATTAATTTCGCTATATGCCTTCAGACGTATGTTGCCGTTCTTGTTGAGTAGCCATTGGATGTTGAAATCCCCGATGAAATTGGATGAATATTCGGGGCGTTCGCGATAACCGAAGTTTCCGTTTATAAGTAAACGGTTGTTTAACATGCGTCCGGACAAAATACCTGCAACTTCCATGTCGCTCCATCCCATATTACCCGTGTAGAAGTTTGTACCGATTGTCCAGTTCTTGTTGTCAAGTACATTCGAAAGCATGCTGTTCAGCTGGCTGCTCAGCGTGGTGGACAGGAGAGACTGAACAGCCACAGACGATTGACTTTGTGTGTTGTATGTCGTCTGGTTGTAGTCATAGGTATAGAACCGACCTATACTGAGCAGATAGATAATCTGCATATTCATATCTTCCTCCGTACTGATTAAGTTGCGGATCATTTGTTTCTCGTCTGTATTGATATTGGGTAAATCCAAATCGAAACTGATGCGTGGCAAACGGACTTTTCCTCCAAAATTAAGAATGCAATTGACTTTTGTGGGGGTACTACTGAAGTTATTGCCGATATTCAGGTCGCTGAGCGATGCGGAATTTATGGTATGAACAGCCGAAAAAGCCAAATCGCCATCGTTCGGATTTCCGCTGAAAATAATGCGTCCGCCGGGCGTCAGTTGAAAGTCTTTCCGGATAATGTCTTGCATACTCATTTTGTATACACCATCAACAATATTGTAGGTGCCGAATAGCTGAAAATTCCCTTTATTATAATAAGCGGCACGTATCAGGCCATAACCGGTACTACGGATGTTGTCACCCGATTTTTCGTCTAAGATAATGTGGAAGTCCAAATCCTGATTCACATCAATGGCAAAATTCAATCGGATATCTGTCGTAGGCTCCGCAGTCTGTTCCCCTGTATTTTTAGTTGCAGTTATGGGATTGGATGTATGTTCGTTCTCGTTTTTTGGCTTAATTTGTAGTAATTGAAGAACTTCACCTCCGTCCGGTTGATCGGCATTATAATAGAAATGAGATTTTTTTTCTGGATGCAATGTTATGTTTATATTCAATGTCCCCGGATATCCATCCAGTGTAATGTTACCAGACCCATAGATTGTTCCATAAAAGGGTAGATCCGAATTTTGGGAATGATTGTAAAGTAGTAGCTTTTCGGGACGGGCCTGTAAGTTGTAACGGAAATTGCCGAGTCCCTGATGAGTCAGAACACCTTCCAACTCGCCCTTATTTTCCTGATTGTCTGCAATCCATAGTTTTTTCAGCTCTATCTTGCCAGGCTCAAGCAGTATGGTACCCTGGCGTACTGCATATCGCGTATTCGTTATGGGCAGTGTTAAGTCCAAGTCTACTACTTGTTTTCCTTCCAGATCCAGTTTTTTCGTCGGGCCGAAGAGACGGCACCATCCTGTAGTCTGCCCTTGGATGTCTTTCAGAATACCTGATAAAAATGAATTCAAAAAATACAAGTTAGTCTGGCGTGATTGGATAAGAAGGTCCAGCTCGTCGTCTTTCAGCGATACATAACCATTAACCTTAGTCTGTTTGGAGGGGCGATCTTTGATGTCGGCATTCAGGTTTATACGTTTTTTTTCATGGTCCCACACTCCGATTAGGTTCATGTCACCCATCCTGCCACCGTTGAATGTGAAATCCTTAACGAACAAGTCGGCCATGAGAGCCGGATTGTTATCTTCATTCTTCGTTACGGATACAGAACCGCTGGCAAACCCGGTAAAGTCTACGGCATGGAAATTCAGAATATTGAAAAGGTATTCCAAATTGATCGCATTCAGATGGGCTGATATGGAATCCCGCGTCCCCGATGCCATACTTCCATTCAATACCAAAAATTGTTTTTTATGCGACAATTTAAAGTTACGTATTTTGAATGTTCCTCCCTGGTAATAGGAAACGGAACGATTTAAATTCCATATGGAATCATTGATATAAATTTGTGTTGGCAGAACAGTTGTTGCTATAAGCGGATGATCGCTGTTGCCAGATGATATTTTACTGTCTAATTTTATTTCACCCTTGTATTTGTCGGACATCAGGTCTTTCCATTGAAAGTGACTTTGTATCCTGTTGTCGGATGCTTGTGCTTCCAATGCGAATTTGACATTCGATTTTTTCATTTCTTTTGTCACTTGTACCAGCGTATGCAACGTTCCGGAACGTTCTTTCATGTGGACCTTCAGGTCGCGATAGTTGTTTCCGTCCCAAGATAAATCAGGTGCATTTCCATCGATAAATGTCTGGTGCGAATTGCTATTCAGGTAACCTGAAAAAACGACGGGGGCGCGCATTTGGATTGGTAGTCTAAGTACATGTTTAAAAAAATCGGACTTATGGACGATTACGTCGAACGACAGTTCGTTGTCGCGTTGCGACACTTTGGTATCCTGCGCACATAAGTCGGGTAGGTAGTTGGCTACAATGTTTTGCACACACTGCGGTATGTCTGTCATTTGAAAATTACCCTTCACTCCCAAAACCATAAAATCGCTTTTCATTCGCAATTCATTATAAGCCTTGTTTGTGGAAAAATCAGCATGTAGGCTGGTCTGATAGGTCGTATCTGGAGAGTGAACCGCCAATTTGCTGATGTCAAGGTAGCCGTTCATATCTTTGGCTGAATTACCATTCAAGTCCAAGTCGAATTCTCCCTCAAATTTAGTTTGGGGATATTGTCGGGTAAGCAGTAGGTTGTTCGGGTACAGATGTGTTATGTCCATTTTCATAGACATTCCGTTGAAGTGTTTATCCTTTAACCTGACATCTCCTGATGTAGCCATGTTCAGGTTGGGGTCATTTATCTGTAATTGATATGATACATCGTTGTTTCGGTATGTCCCGTTTAGTACAATTTCCCGATAGGGGTATTGTTTATATACAAGTTTGTCGAATATTACCTGATAGAGGTAAGAGTCCGGTTGAAAAGGTCTTTTTTCAATTTTTGCGGTCAGTCCTATTTCTCCGGCATCCGAAATCTGAAAGCGGTCGGCCATTATTTTTGTGGCTCCTAACGATAAACTCCAGCCTTGTCCCTGTGTCGTATTGAGTGATAGGTTTGTGTGGATAGCATCTGTATGCAAAAGTCCTTTAGCAGACTCGATTCTGTTGTTTCGCATCGAAATCTGTCCGTCAATGTCGATATTTCCGATTTGCCCGATAAGCGATTCGTTTTTGGAGCCAATGACGACGAATGGACGCAACAGTCTACACAAGGCTGATGGCGTGCTGTGGAATTTATGAATGACAAGCGATCCGGTCAACAGGTTTTCATTCAGTGAGTGCCTGTCGGCAACCACCGAAAAATCATTCAGCCAACTTTTAGTGTCATCGCGAAGTTGCAAGTGATTTATTTTTAGTTGTTGTGGTGACAGAAGAACTGTTCCGTCTATTTGGAAACGGTGGTCATTGTAGGCTAAGGAGGATTTCAGAAATGAAAAATCGGATAGTGCTACTTGTGAAGATTTTAAACGCATTGTACCACATGCTGTGCGCCATCTGCCACCTTGTATACGGAATAGAGAGGGTTCTAATTCCAACTCGCTTCCGGGCATTTTCAATAGAATCCGGCCGAACCGGATTTCTTTTTTGTTGGATATGACATTGAATTGCATATCATTGATTCGGAGACCGCTCTGTTCTGCAAGTCGCAGAGTCCGTATCCGGAAATTAATGGAGTCTGCGCTTAGGTGTTTCAGGCTTATATTGGCATTGCATCCCGAGATTCTCAGTCTGGATAATTTCAAGGGTGTTTTACTTGTCGAATCATAATCGAGGGTGTGGCAGAATTGAGCATTCCGGATAATAATGGCGTTTATTTGCAGTTTAGTCTGGTTCGCCGTCGTGTCGTTGGATTTTAATTTATCTGCGAGGTATTGAAAATTATAAGGCCCGTTTTTTGTTTTTTTACGCAGGTAGATAAATGGGGAGTCCAGTTCGATGTTGCTGATATATACGTCGCTTTTTATTAGCAAAGGAAGCAACTGAAATTTGGCCGACACCTTCTTGCAGTCGAACAAGGGGCTGCCGCTTTGGTCTTTCAGATGGATGCCTGACAACAGAATGCGGTTGAATAACCCTATTTCGACGTGTTCGATGTCGATGTCGGAATCGAATGCATCTCTTAATGTCTCAACGACTTCCGCTGCGACAACTTGCTGAATCTGGGGTATCGAAAAAAAAGACAATAATAAGACATAGCATCCTATGAGGGATGCTACAATCCATCGTACTATTGTGCGTATCTTTTTTATGGCTTTGAAAATTTAAAGCAAAGGTACAACAAAGTAGCGAAAAGGGAAGTAGAAACAGACAAGAATATTATTCTTGGCATGTAGGCTGTCATCGCTCGACATGCGTCTGGTACGTGCGAATGTAAGGGCTTGCAGTTCTTTGTCGGAAAACTGTAAAGCAGTATGGCATACATGGAGTAGCACAGAAAATAGGTATTGGAAAGATGGGAGATGTGCTACCTGAAAAATGCAATCAGCCATACTCTTTTTATTTATTTTTGTACCTGAAATTTTAAAGGCCCGTATTTTTTATGTATTTTTGCGCCAACTATAAAATATATTAATGACAGTACTTTATGACAAGAACAATTAAGTTGCGTAAAGGATTGGATATCAATTTAAGCGGGGTCTCTGAGAAAAAAAATGAGACTTTATCCGGGTCGGTGCTGTATGCGCTCAATCCGGATGACTTTGTCGGCATTACTCCTAAATTAGTGGTTCATGAGGGCGACAAAGTAATGATTGGTTCCCCTCTTTTCGTTAACAAACATTTTCCTGAAGAATGTTTTGTTTCACCGGTAAGTGGCGTGGTTTCTGCCATTGTGCGTGGGGATCGTAGGAAAATCCTCAGCATACAAGTTAGTCCTGATAAGGAACAAAGAAGTCGCGAGTTTGAAAAAGTGGATGTGAATACTGTTTCGGCCGATGGCATGATTCAGTTGTTGGCATCTTCGGGATTACTCGGTTTTGTCAGACAACGTCCGTACGATGTTACGGCAAATCCATCGGATCGTCCGCGCGATATATTTGTTTCCGCATTCAGTTCCATGCCGTTAGCAGCTGATTTCAGTTATGTTGTGCAGGGGCAGGAAACGGTTTTCCAAAAAGGTATTACGGCCCTGTCGCGAATAGCTTCTGTGCATGTAGGTATATCTCCGGCTCAGGAAACGACATTTCTGGCATCGCTTGAGAATGCAGAAGTCACGGTATTCGATGGTCCCAACCCCGCAGGAAATGTCGGTGTTCAGATTAATAATGTCGCTCCGATTAATAAGGGTGAAATTGTTTGGACGGTCGGTGCGGAAGAGGTTATTTTTATCGGTCGCCTGATCGAAACCGGTAAGGTCGATTTAACACGTACAGTAGCAGTCGCAGGTTCTGAAATACTACGGCCGGCTTATTATCGGGTGCCGGTGGGAATCAACTTGTCTGCTCTTTTGTCCGGTCAGTTGAAGAAAAAAGATCATGTACGTATAATTAACGGAAATCCTTTGGTGGGTATCCGTACGGACATCAACGGTTTCTTGGCTGCTCATGCAACTGAAGTTACGGCGATACCCGAGGGTGACGATGTACATGAAATGCTTGGATGGATACGTCCCCGTCTTAATCAGTTCTCAACGAGCCGTTCTTATTTCAGCTGGCTGTTCGGAAAAGGAAAATCATATACGTTGGATGCCCGTATCAAGGGAGGTGAACGCCACATCATTATGAGTGGCGAGTACGATCGGGTGTTCCCAATGGATATATATGCCGGTTATCTTATCAAAGCAATTATTACGGGCGATATAGACCGGATGGAGGCTTTGGGTATCTATGAAGTGGCACCCGAGGATTTTGCAGTGGCAGAATTCGTAGATTCTTCTAAACTTGAACTTCAGCGTATTGTACGTCAAGGTCTTGATATGTTACGCAAGGAAATGGCATAATACAAACAAATCTATCATCAATGAATGCATTAAGAAAGTATATAGATAAGATCAAACCGAATTTTGAAGAGGGAGGCAAGTTATACGCATTCCGTTCTGTTTTTGATGGTTTTGAGACTTTTTTGTTTGTTCCGAATACGACAACACGTATCGGGACTCATGTTCACGATGCAATAGACTCAAAGCGTATTATGTCTATTGTAGTCATAGCCCTTATTCCGGCTTTATTGTTCGGAATGTATAATGTGGGTTATCAGAATTATTTGGCCGCAGGTACTGACGGGACATTTGTAGATATGTTCATGTTCGGTTTTCTGGCAGTTCTGCCTAAAATTATTGTTTCTTATGTGGTCGGACTCGGAATAGAGTTCGTGGTAGCTCAATGGAAGAATGAGGAAATTCAGGAAGGTTTTCTCGTTTCAGGAATGTTGATCCCTCTGATTGTTCCGATTGGTTGCCCTCTTTGGATTTTGGCATTGGCCACAGCTTTTGCCGTAATTTTTGCCAAAGAAATTTTTGGTGGAACGGGTATGAATATATTTAATGTAGCACTTGTGACCCGTGCATTTCTGTTCTTTTCCTATCCAAGCCAAATGAGCGGTGAATCGGTATGGGTGGCTAAAGATGCGATTCTCGGATTCGGTAATACATTGCCTGACGGATTTACGGCTGCAACTCCATTGGGAGCTGTCGGTGCCGGACTTCCGGTCAATGCTTCTCTTTGTGACATGGTTGTCGGTCTCATTCCGGGGTCTATTGGCGAAACAAGTGTAATTGCCATCGCAATAGGCGCGGTGATCCTTTTGTGGACGGGGATTGCAAGTTGGAAAACGATGGTAAGCGTTTTCGTGGGTGGTGCTTTGACAGCGGCGTTATTCCATGCGGTTTCACCCGAATTGTCACCGCTGACATGGTATGAACACATCGTATTGGGAGGTTTCTGTTTTGGAGCTGTATTCATGGCCACAGATCCTGTGACAAGCGCTCGGACGGAACCTGGTAAATATATTTTCGGTTTTTTGATTGGAGTTGTCGCCATTCTGATCCGTATTTTAAATCCGGGATACCCTGAAGGTATGATGCTCGCTATTTTGTTAATGAATATTTTTGCTCCTTTGATTGACTATTTCTTTGTACAGAGCAATATCAATAAACGTGCGAAAAGAGTTCGTGCAGTTAACTAATTACCAACTAATGATACGAAATAAATGAATACGAATAGCAATACATATACCATTGGGTATGCGTCGATTCTTGTTGTAGTCGTTGCGTTTTTGTTGGCTTTTGTTTCTAAGACGCTTGAACCCCAGTCGTTGGCCAATGAACGCATTGATAAGAAAAAACAAATCTTAGCCGCATTGAATGTACGTGGAGTAGACAATAATAAAGTTGAGGAAGAGTATGCCAAATATGTGGTGGCAGATCAGATAATAACGGCAGAAGGCGTTGTTAAGAATGAAGGAAAAGACAAAGATCAGGCAGGGTTCTTGGTCGATACCAAAAACATATCGGACGAGTGTCTTCCTTTATATGTATGTTCTGTAAATGGTGAGACAAAATATGTGATACCTCTTTCCGGAAAAGGGCTTTGGGGAGCTATATGGGGGTATTTGGCGTTGAATGCAGATAAAAATACTGTGTATGGCGCTTATTTCTCCCACCAGAGTGAAACTGCCGGCTTGGGTGCGCGAATAACGGAAGAGACTTTCCAAAATGAGTTCCAAGGTAAAAAGTTGCATGAGGATAAGATGACAGATATTAAGTTGGAAGTGGCTAAATTCGGAAAGGCAACCAATGACACATTTCAGTGTGATGGTGTATCGGGAGCTACGCTTACGATGAATGGTATGACGGCCATGTTCCGCGAATGTTTGACCAAATATATTTCTTTTTTAACTGCAACAGAATAAATAAGAATAATTATGGGTAAATTATTTTCTAAAGCAAATGGAGAAATATTCTCTAATTCTATAAATCTGAACAATCCTATAACAGTTCAGGTTCTGGGTATATGCTCGGCCTTGGCCGTAACTTCACAATTGATGCCAGCAATCGTAATGGGATTGTCGGTAACGGTGATAACGGCATTTAGCAATGTGATCATATCGCTTCTTCGCAATACGATTCCCAATCGCATACGAATTATTGTACAGTTGGTTGTAGTCGCTGCACTTGTGACAATTGTAAGTATGGTACTGAAGGCTTTTGCTTACGATGTAAGTGTACAATTGTCTGTCTATGTCGGATTGATTATTACGAACTGTATCCTGATGGGGCGTCTGGAGGCTTTTGCCATGATGAACGGTCCGTGGGAAAGTTTCATTGACGGAGTCGGAAACGGAGTGGGATATGCTTTGATTTTAGTCATTGTAGGTGGTGTGCGCGAATTTTTCGGTTCCGGCGCATTACTTGGTTTCAAGATTCTTCCTTCCTGCATCTATGAATGGGGCTATTTGGACAATAGCATGATGACGATGCCTGCTATGGCCTTGATTATCTTGGGTTGTGTCATATGGGCACATCGTGCATATACTGAAAAAAATAAATAACGAAATTCCTAAAAGATTTTGATTATGGATCATTCTATTAGCTTATTCATTCGTTCCATATTTGTGGACAACATGATATTTGCCTCTTTCTTAGGCATGTGTTCCTATTTAGCAGTATCTAAAAATGTGAAAACCGCCTTTGGATTAGGAATTGCTGTTATTTTCGTACTTATGATAACAGTTCCGGTTGATTACCTTCTTCAGACGAAAGTGCTGAATGGTGGTATTGCAGGAATAGATCTTTCCTATTTGTCATTCATCTTGTTTATTGCCGTAATAGCAGGGTGTGTGCAACTTGTAGAAATGATTGTAGAGCGCTTTTCTCCGTCTCTTTATGCTGCATTAGGTATATTCTTACCGCTGATTGCCGTGAATTGTGCCATTATGGGTGCTTCGCTGTTTATGCAGATGCGTATTGAGATGGATCCTACCACGAGTACACAGGCAATCCGTCATATCGGCGACGCATTTGTATATGCCGTTAGTTCGGGTATCGGTTGGTTGCTGGCCATTGTCGGTCTTGCTGCTATTAATGAGAAGATGGCATATACCAATGTACCAAAACCATTGCAAGGATTAGGCATAACGTTTATCACAGTAGGCCTGATGGCTATGGCGTTTATGTGTTTTTCAGGATTGAATATTTAAAAAAGGAAAACAATGGATTATAGTTTTATATTAGCAAGTATCGGAGTATTTCTTGTAATCATATTGGTTTTAGTTATTGTCTTGTTAATCGCCAAGAAATATCTTTCTCCAAGCGGACAAGTGACGCTGACAATCAATGATAAAGAAAAACTGACGGTCAATCAAGGTGCAAGCGTGCTTGCCACTCTTTCGGAAAATGGCATTTACCTGCCTTCGGCATGTGGCGGAAAGGGTTCGTGCGCACAATGTAAATGCCAGATTATGGAAGGTGGCGGCGAAATTCTCGATGTAGAGAAAGGCCATTTTACGCGTAAACAGATAAAAGAACATTACCGGCTCGGTTGCCAGTGCAAGGTAAAAGGCGATTTAAGTATCAAGGTTCCCGAATCGGTATTGGGAGTCAAAGAGTGGGAGTGCGAGGTCATTTCCAATAAGAACGTTGCTACATTCATTAAGGAATTCATCGTGCAATTGCCAAAGGGCGAACATATGGATTTCATTCCAGGCTCTTATGCTCAGATTAAGATTCCGGCATACAAGATGGATTACGATAAGGATATAGACAAAGATCTCATTGGTGAAGAATACCTTCCGGCATGGCAAAAGTTCGGTCTGTTCGGTTTGAAGTGCGAGAATACCGAAGAAACTATTCGCGCATACTCAATGGCCAATTATCCGGCTGAGGGAGACCGCATCATGCTGACAGTACGCATCGCTACACCGCCGTTTAAACCGAAAGATCAGGGACCGGGATTTATGGATGTGATGCCGGGTATAGCATCTTCGTACATATTCACATTAAAACCGGGTGATAAAGTAATCATGAGTGGCCCTTACGGCGATTTCCATCCGATTTTCGATTCTGAGAAAGAAATGATGTGGGTTGGTGGTGGAGCCGGTATGGCCCCCCTACGTGCCCAGATTATGCACCTTACTAAAACATTGCATACGACGGACCGTAAGATGTCTTATTTCTACGGTGCCCGTGCGCTCAATGAAGTGTTCTATTTGGAAGATTTCCTTCAGTTGGAAAAAGATTTCCCGAACTTCAGTTTCCATTTGGCATTGGATCGTCCCGATCCGGCTGCAGATGCTGCGGGAGTGAAGTACACTCCGGGATTTGTTCATCAGGTAATCTATAACACATATCTGAAGGATCATGAAACTCCTGAAGACATTGAGTATTACATGTGTGGGCCTGGTCCTATGTCGAAGGCTGTAGTTTCAATGCTTGAGAATCTGGGCGTTGAACCGGTAAGTATCATGTACGACAATTTCGGCGGATAACACTCTTTAGAGAGTATATATACAGGAGATAGGCATTTTATGATGTTTATCTCCTGTTTTTGTTGTTATCGATATTCAGCCAAGACCATTGATGGATTCTTGGTTTTGCCTCCGTCCGGCCGAATCCGTGTCATCCGGGCCTGTTATTTCGATATTCAGGCCTTCATTTTCAAATTATCAGGCTTTTGATTAATTTTCGGGTAATCGCATTTTGGGTGCGTCTAACCGACGAAGCGTGTCTGTAATCTCGTTTTTATTTTCTCATGTCCTATATTCAGTGAGCGGAAAATAGCAAGTTGCTGAAAAATATTGTAAATTTGCATGTGTCTTGCATTTAGATATCAAGTATAAGGTATGAGAAAAAAGTTAGTATGTTTCTTATGGGTTGTTTTTGTGCTTGCTGCCAGTGGCGTTGCTTTGGCTTTTGTTGCAATAGCGAAGGGGCGGATTGGCTACATGCCACAAATTACAGAACTTCAGAATCCGATAAGCCGTTTTGCATCACAAGTTTTTTCTGATGATGGAAAATTATTGGGAACATGGTCGCGAAGCGAGAACCGTATATTCGTCAATTATAATGATATCTCGCCTTATATGTTCCAAGCCCTGATAGCGACAGAAGACATCCGTTTCTACAACCATTCGGGTATTGACATTCGGGCATTGGGGCGTGCTGTCATCAAACGCGGCATACTGGGAAATGAGAATGCCGGTGGCGGGAGTACCATTACGCAGCAATTGGCCAAACAACTTTATTCTACGACAGCAAACAGTACGACAGAGCGTATGTTTCAAAAACCTATCGAATGGGTTATTGCGGTCGAATTGGAGCGTAATTATACGAAGGAAGAAATACTGACTTTGTATTTAAACTATTTTGATTTTCTGCACAATGCAGTCGGAATAAAAACCGCAGCCAATACCTATTTCAGCAAATTGCCGCGCGACCTCTCCATTGTCGAAGCGGCTACATTGGTCGGCATGTGCAAGAATCCGTCGTTCTATAATCCGGTGCGTAATCTGGAACGCTGTCGCGAACGTCGGAATGTGGTTCTTTCGCAGATGCACAAGGCCGGTTATATTTCTAAGGCCGAGTATCTGGATTTGAGTGATAAGCCTTTGGAATTGAAGTTTCATCGGATTGACCATAAAGAAGGGGCGGCGACGTATTTCCGGGAATACCTTCGTCAAGTCCTGATGGCCGAAAAACCGAATAAGAATAACTATGAATCATGGCAGCGACAAATCTATTATGAAGATTCGCTGGCGTGGGAAACCGATCCGTTATACGGATGGTGCAATAAGAACACGAAGAAAAATGGCGAACACTATAACATTTATACAGACGGACTTCGAATCCACACGACAATCGATTCGCGTATGCAGAAATATGCCGAGGAGGTTGTGCAAAGTCATGTAGCCGGTTATTTGCAACCCCTTTTCGATAAAGAAAAACGTAAATCTCCTACAGCCCCGTACTCATCAGCCTTGTCAAAGGCGGAAGTTGATAAAATTCTGACGAAGGCCATGAAATTGAGTGACCGTTATCGGAGCATGAAGAAACAGGGGTATAGTGAAGAGGAAATCCGTCGTGCCTTCAACAAGAAAGAACGCATGTCTATCTTTACGTATCACGGTGAGGTCGATACCGTCATGTCGCCGATGGATTCCATTCGCTATTATAAAGGATTCTTGCGTGCGGGTTTTATGAGTATGGACCCGCGTAACGGTTATGTGAAGGCCTATGTCGGTGGGCTCAATTATTCGCATTTCCAATATGACATGTGTATGAAGGGAAGGCGTCAAGTCGGGTCAACCATCAAGCCATTCCTTTACACCCTTGCCATGGAGAACGGGTATACACCGTGCGACGAAGTGCCCAATGTGCAGCAAACATATACGGTGGCAGGAGGAAAAACATGGACTCCACGCAATGACAGCCGTTCGCATTATGGTGAAATGGTGACATTGAGATGGGGATTGTCTCAATCTAATAACTGGATCTCCGCTTACCTGATGAGCAAGCTCAATCCCGAAGCGTTTGTGCGGCTGATACAT
>CATXZX010000005.1 GCA_958404085.1 uncultured Prevotellaceae bacterium
ACTACATACCCGTATATGCCGCGACACCCGCCAGCGTGACGGGAGTATACCGTCCGGTCGTGTCGCTCAACGGCGTATGGGCTTTCCGCGAACGTTCGAACGACGACAAAGCCCCCTGGAAACAGATTGTTGTGCCCGGCGAATGGACCATGCAGGGCTGCAAGGTAGACTCGGCCGGCTTCGGCCGCTACCGCCGCACGTTCGATGTGCCGACCGACTGGAACGGAAAGACCATGAAACTGCGTTTCGACGCCGTGGCAAGCGAATGTATCGTTTACCTGAACGGTCGGGAAGCCGGCAAGCACCTCGGCGGACTCACAGCATTCGAACTCGACGCCACGCCTTACCTGAAACCCGGACAGAACACCGTCGAAGTGAGCGTCCGCAGCGAATCGCTGGCCGACATGCTGGGCAGCTTCACGCAATATGCAGCCCATCAGATGGGCGGAATCACCCGCAAAGTGACCCTCTTTGCCGTTCCCGACGTACACATCTCCGACCTCCGCATCGTGACGGACCTCGACGAGGCTTATAAAGACGCCGAACTGCGTATCTACGCAACCATAAGCAACAACAGCAGGCAGAAACAGAGCGGCCACAAACTGACACTGACCGTCGACGGCCTGCCCGTGAGCATCGTACAGGACATACCGGCCATAGAAGCCGGCAAGAGCTGGAGCGGATGGCTGAAAGGCAAGGTGATGTCACCCAAGAAATGGGACAGCGAACACCCCAACCGCTACACCCTGCTGGCCTCGCTCTCGCAGAACGGAGCCGAGACGGAACAGGTCCAGAAAAAATTCGGTTTCCGCGAAGTGGAAGTCAAGGGCAATACGCTCTATGTCAACGGTACGGCCGTCAAACTGCGCGGTGTGTGCCGCCACGAGGTACATCCGCTGACCGGACGCGTCATACCGGCCGACCTGGCACGCAAAGACGCCGAACTCTACCGCGCCGGCAACTGTAACTTTATCCGTACGTCGCACTATCCCCCCTCGGAAGAGTTCATCGAAATCTGCGACGAGGTGGGACTTTTCGTCGAACTCGAAGCTCCGGTTTGCTGGGTGGGCCACCATGCCAACGAGAACTGGACCCGTCTGAACTACCGCGACGACAAATATTACGACTACATCCGCCAGGCCAACATCGAGACGGTTCATTTCTACCGCAACCATCCTTCTATCCTCTTCTGGTCGCTGGCCAACGAATCCTATTGGAACAAAAACTTCGCGCAAGTACAGGAATACGTACGCAAGGCCGACCCCACCCGTCCGCGCACCTTCCACGACCAGTCGTACGGCGGCTTCAACAACCAGGGAAGCACCACGCCCATCGCCAATATCCACTATCCCGGCCCCGGCGGCTACAAGATGGGACCGAAGAACGAACGTCCGCTGATCTACGGCGAATACTGTCACCTGAACGTGTACAACCGCAGCGAACTCGTGACCGACCCGGGCATCCGGAGCGACTGGGCGCTGGCCATAGCGCCGACATGGGAGAACATGTATAAGACCCAGGGCATACTGGGTGGCTCCATCTGGTCGGGCATAGACGATATTTTCCAACTGCCCGACGGAAATGCCGTAGGCTACGGCGCATGGGGACCGATAGACGGATGGCGTCGTCCGAAGCCCGAGTACTGGGACATGAAGAAGAGCTACAGCCCCATACGCGTCCGGACCCGCAACCTGACACCGGCTGCCACGCTCAGCATCGACATAGAGAACCGCTACTTCTTCACCAACCTGAACGAAATCCGCACCACATGGACTTACGGCAACGAAGAGGGCGTCATGCAGATTGACCTGGCCCCGGGCCAGAGCGGCAAGTTCAACATTGCCGTCAAGAACCCTTCGGCCGCCAACGAACTGCACCTGAAGTTCTATTCGCCCGACGGTGTACTCGTAGACGAGGAACTCATTGCCGTAGGCCGCCAGGAACAGAACGAACTGCCCGACGTGGCCGCAGCCTCCACCAAACTGAAAAAGACGGCCCAGGCATTCCGCATCACGGGCAAGGACTTTCTGTGCGAAATAAGCCGTACGACGGGACAAATCATCACCCTGACGCGCGAAAACACACCGTACCTGTGCGGCGGACCGCTCCTGATGGCGCTCCCCCTGACGGGCGGAGGCTGTTACCCGAACCATAACGCCAACACACCGGTGTTCAACGATGTATGCAAAAACTGGAAGGCCACCAGCGTAGAGGCTGAGAAAAAAGGCGAATCGGTAGTAGTCACCGTCAAAGGAAGTTACGACGAAATGGAAGGAAGCTACACGCTCACCATCAACGCCAACGGCGAACTGAAAGCCGACTACAATTTCACCTCGAAGCAGAACGTCAACCCGCGCCAGTGGGGACTCGTGTTCGAAGCGCCCAAGGCCTTCGACCGCAACTACTGGAGGCGCGAGGGCATCTGGAGCAACTATCCGGCCGACCACATCAGCCGCCCGAGCGGCGAGGCCATGCTGTTCTATGCCGACGCACCGAAGAACGCCAACCCGCGCATTGCGCCTGCCTGCTCGTGGAGCCACGACGCCAATGAGTTGGGAAGCTGCGATTTCCGGTCTACGCGCCGCAACATCTGGTATGCCGGTCTGAAAACCGCCAAAGACCAAAACATCACCGTACGCTCCAATGGAAAACAGCACTGGCGCTCCTGGCTCGAGGGCGACCGCTGCATCCGTTTCCTCGTGGCCGACTTCGTAACGGCCGGCGACGAGATGTTCCTCGGAAGCTACTACGGTCCGTACCGCAAACCCATCAAAAAGGGCGACAACATAGGCGGCAGCATCCAGCTGCGCAACGGTATCGACAAGAAATAAGACTATCCCTCGGGACAGTCCCCTGAACGCAGCATCCCCGGAAGGCCGACACACAGGCCTTCCGGGGATGCTGCATTTACGCCCGACCTGCTCCCGGGCGACCGGAGCACACGGAACGGACGGACGGGCCTGCCATTTCGAAAAACCAGGCCCGCAATGGAAAAAAGCAGGCTACTTTTTCCGGACAGGGCTTGCAGCCCTCTTTCTGACCGGAGCATCGGGACAAATACGCCCATTCTACCCGAGCCGTCCACTGCGCCAGCGAATCCAGCCCTGAGCTGTTCAAAAAACAGCCATTCCGGACAAAAACACGACATTAGGTAAACAAAACGGAACAACCCTACCAAAATTGCAAAGACCAATTTACAAAATAATACTTAATACAAACAAGCCGCGCGGCATTTAGTTAAATAACAATAAAACGCCGCACAACTTGTTTCTTTTCATTTGTCTAGTTATACATTTCACGTATATTTGCAATTCAAAACATATCTAAATATCGCACACAATTCAATTATTTATTAACTAATCAAACACAAAACATGAAGAAGTTTTTACTTTCACTGATGCTTCTTATCGTCGCTGGCGGTATGGGCATGCAAGTAAATGCCGCGTGGAGAATTAAGGGAGACCCCGTTACCAAGGTGTCGGACCTTATGGATTATCTGCGCGCGCATGACGGTTCGGGATTGTTCGTTGTAGAGTGCCGCGGTGCAGACGCCAACTACGGCATCTATTGGCAGGCTCCCAACAGCTACGTACAGACGGACTACATCCTCGACTCGCACATCATCCGGGTTGTCGATGCCGAAGCAACGCACGAAGGCACGGGTGGCCCTTACATCCAGTTGCAAAGCAACGCCACTGGAAAATGGTGGGGTGCAAGCAGTACTCAAAACGGTTTTTATTTCGAAGAACCGGGTAACATCGTACTGCTTCCTGCTTCCGTTTACGGACACGAAAGATCAGACGGCCTCATCTTCGACGAAGAAAACGACGCGTTGGTATTCTGCGGATACCCCGTCGTGGGCGATGACAATTACAACAACTGGGGATTCGTATGCCAGCCGTGGGCCAACGCCAACTATCCCTACTTAGGTCACTTCACCGGTGTGGCAAACACGAACCAACTTTATTTATACGAAGTAGAAGAGTATGAAGACCTGCTTCAGGACCTCGACGCACTCATCAAGGACTACGAAGGCCAACGCGGACTCTACGTTGCCGGCAAAGGCCCCGGATTCTGCGACGAAGCAGCTATCTTGGCTTTCGATGCCGCCATGGAGAAAGCAAATGAAACCATCACCGACGAAACTGCTACCGACGAAGTACTGAAAGCGGTTATGGACGAACTGAAAGCCGCATTCACGGCTATGGTTGCATCGCAGCAGGAAATCAAACAGGACGCATGGTATTACATCATCAGCGGTCTTGACGCATTTTTCAATCAGCAGGGTGTAGAGAAGGCCATGTACGACGACGGAAGCAAACCCATGTGGGGCGATTTCAATCCGAACAAACCGAACCAAGTATTCCGCTTCACGAAAGCAAGCGACGGTTCGTACGCTATCCAGAACCTGAAAACGGAACGCTACATCAATGGTGTCGGCGAAACCTCTGCAACCGTTAGTAGAAAACAGGCTCTCGTTTCACTGGGAGGCGGCTTCTTCAATATTAAAGACTTGAGCGGTACATACCACGCCAACGGCCACGCAAGCGGCGCAGGTAAAGGCAGCAACATCGTAAACTGGAACGGAGGTCTCAACTCGGCTTCTGCATGGAAGTTCATCGAAATCACCGATCCCGCAAGGCTCGATACGTTGAGAGAGACCATCAAACAGGAAAACCTGAACGACGCATTCCTCGCAGCACTGAACCAAGCCCGCAGCGACTCGGCTGCCGGTTACATAACGGCCATCCACAACGAAGTTACCTCCGCCAGCCAGCTGAGTACCAATGCTCAGGAACCGTCTGAAGGGCCTATCGCAAACCTGCTCGACGGTAATACGGAAACATTCTTCCACACATCGTGGAGTGTAGAGTCCGATCCGGTTCACTACCTGCAGATTGCGCTCAACAAACCGTTGCAGCAAATCGCACTTTACTGGTACAAGCGTGCTGGTAACAACAACAACCGTCCGGCCCGCGTGACCATTCTCGGCTCGAACGACGGCGAACAGTTCGACTCCATCATGGTTCTGCAGAACGACCTGCCTTCTGCGGCAAGCAAACCGTCATATTTCTCTGAAATACTGAACCTCGGTAAGGAATATTCGCACATTCGTCTGCGCGTAGACAGCACCAACACCGGAACGAAGTACTTCACGATGAGCGAATTTGCACTGACAGCAGACGGATTCCCCCTCGACGAAGACAAATCCATGGGTCTGCGCGAAGACATGAAGGACGTATACGCTGCCCTGAAGGCCGCTATCGATGTAGCCCTCACAGTCGATCCTACGAAGGTTACCCAAGAAGACATCGACGCCATTGTCGCTGCAAACGAAGCCTTCAGCAAAGCATATCCCGACACAACTGTTCTGAGCCAGGCTATCAGCCAGACAATGAACTATGCCGCCAATGCACTCGTTGTAGCCGCCGGCCAGGAAGCAACAATGGGTATGTGTACGGATCAGACAAAGGTTGACGCCATGGCTGCCGCTGCTGCTGCTGCCCGCGCCGCACTCGATGCCAAACCTAAGATGACACGCGCCGAAATCGACGCCGAAGTTGCCAAACTGACCGCAGCCAACGAAGCCTTCTTCGATGTAGTGGTAATGCCCGAAGCCAACAAGTGGTACTACATGAAGAGCCTCTGCACCGGCCGCGAAGACAATACATACGGTTCTGTCGTATATCCGGAAGAGAAACAAATCGGATCGCGCATCCTTTGGGGCGATGACGAAACCAAGGCTACCCAGAACACCAAATACATGTGGCGATTTGTTCCGGTTGAAGGCAAAGACAAAGTATATGCCGTACAGAACATGGGTACAGGTTACTACTTAGGCGAAGACCGTGGCCGTTCTACCGCATTCCTGCTGTCCGATACCGTTGTAGAATTCAAGATAACTTATGTTGCAGGCGGTCAGTTGACACTGAAACAGAATAAAGCGAATTCTTACATGACCCACGCACAAGCAGACGGTACGGTTCTCGTTCCGTGGGATGCAGAAGGAGGAAGTGCCTCGGCATGGACATTTGTTGCAGCCGATCCTGAAAATCAGGTAACAGAGACTATCCTGCTCAACAACAGCGGCGATGTAATCTGCTTGCCGTATGATATCACAGGCGACTTCTATGCTTACAACTACGATTTGGGTATCGAAGACGCGACCATCGGCGCTTACACCATTACCGACGCACGCTACGACGAGAACCAGAACATCACCGAAATCGGTGTGACCGCAATGGAAATCGGCGAAGAGGGCATCCCGGCCGGAACTCCGTTCATGTTGATTGCAGGTGATATCAATGCTGCAGAAGGTGCAGGCGATTCACTGCACATCGACCTCGGTCTGATCTTCGACAGCGAAATCAATACCGTGGCTAAGGAAAACAACGGTATGATCGGCCTCATGGCTACGAAGACCATCGAGCAGACCGGTATCGGCTACTTCTCGCTGACCGAAGGACTCAAAGTATCAGAAGGCAGCATCGACATCACGGGCCAGACGGGTTACATCGACGGCCACAAAGTGGTAGCCAGCGGCAATGCCGACTTCTACATTCCGGTGAAGAACGGTACGATTACCGACATCAAACAGGCTATCAAGGATTCGAAAGCCATCGTAAATGTTTACACCGTAGACGGTAAGTTGGTTCGCAAGAACGTGAAGAACGCCGATGCCCTGAAGGGTCTCCAGAAGGGTCTCTACGTAGTAAACGGTAAAGTTTACTCGGTAAAATAAGCATGTGACATCCATTTGATCCGAAAGGACACCTGACAATCCGGAGGAAGCGGAAACGACTTCCTCCGGATTTTTTATGACCTTTACCATACAAACATATGAACTCAAAGAAAAATGCTATATCGGAGAGTATAAAAGCGCTATTCACAATGAAATACACACGAAAATACCTCAAACCTGCCATTCCGACCGCAGTGTTCGGCTGTTTATCGACCACCGAATACGCTACCACGGCATCCCGATTAACCCTATGCGACGGAACCGCCGTTGTCAAAGTAAGTAGACAATACAAACGCCCGTTTATACCCAATCTCTACGATACGATTGCCTACAATATTCTGAAATAACACGCAACACAACGGAGTAGGTACCCTACATCTACCTGCCACACACTACAGAAAAAGAATCCATAGCATACGGCCCCAACCGTTCTGCTACGGATTCTCTTCTTCAATCAGCAGGCATCGCCCCCTGAAGCCTTTACCGCCTATAACGCTCCCTTCAGGGCTTTTGCCAACTGGTCGGGACACGACGTCTGCTTCTGACCGCACCTGATTCCTTCAAGACGTGCCACGACATCCTCCGGCCGCATGCCCTTTATCAGCGAAGCAATGCCCTGCAAATTGCCATGACATCCTCCCGTAAACCGAACATCCTTTATCACACCATCTTCCAACTCCCATTCAATGAGACGCGAACACGTCCCCTGCGGAACATACCGATACTTCATAGCTACATTGTATTTATTTATCCTGGCCGCGGGTAAATCCTGCAAACCGATTGCAAAGATATGGATAAAAATACAAATCCGCACTACGGCCGCCGTTGTGTCGTAAACAAAACAAATACGCAACCATTCGCGAATATCAGCCTTCGGCATATCCTCATCTCAAAGTTCATAACCCCATGTACAACCCGTGAATCACGCATTGCATCCGAAATCCGAACCCGGGCCTTGTATTTTGAACTTCGGGCCTCCTGATTCAAAATACAAGGCCCGCACTGCGCATCGCCGTCCACCGACAACACCCGGACACGCCGCAACAGCTCCGGACGACTCAGACTATAAGTTCGCCGTCCCCTCCATTTTCGCACACGTAGAATTTGAGCCGCCGTTTTTTTTTCGTACTTTTGTTTCGGATAACAACACATGTCGAAGCACAGCCTTCGTCGGAAACCATTCATTACAGCACAGATGATTCGCCACATTCTGATTATTCGATTCCGCCGCGTAGGCGACTCCGTCCTGACCATGGGGCTATGCCGCAGCCTGAAACAAAGTTTTCCCGATGCACAGATACATCTGGTTCTGAACGCAGCCATCGCTCCGTTGTTCGAAAGCCATCCCGATGTAGACCGCGTCATTGGCTTCAAGCCGGACGAACTGCACGGCCTCCGCTACCTGAAACGCGTCAGAGAAGTCGTACACAAAACACGTTACGACGCCATCATCGACATGCGCAGCACGGTCAAGACACAATTTTTCAGTCTGTTTTCGCTCCATACGCCCTACCGCATCGGATGGAAGAAACCTTATACCCTGCTTGGGCACAACTACCGCATCGATAAACCGACCGACATCAGCCGTGTCGAGGCCGACCTGCTGCTGGGCCAGCCGCTGGCAGCGGAAGGGAGCTGGAAACCTACCACCGCATTCCGCCTCAGCATTACTCCCGACGAACGTTCGACGTACCGCTGCTACATGACCGAAAAGGGCATCGACTTCGGCAAACCCGTCGTACTGTGTACCGTCACAGCTCGTCTGGCCTACAAAGTTCTTCCCTACGAACGCATGACCCGCCTGCTGCGCCACTTTATCGACCGCAGCGGAGCGCAGCTCGTCTTCAACTATGCGGGCGAAGAAGAGACACGCGCCGCACAACAAATATGGAACGACCTGGGACAAGATCCGCACGTCTTTCTCCAAATCGAGGCCAAGGGACTCCGCCAATTGTGCGCCCTGCTGAGCAACTGCACGTTCTTCTTCGGCAACGAGGGTGGACCGCGCCACATGGCACAGGCGCTGGGCATCCCGTCCTTCGCCATTTTTCCGCCCGGAATCCCCAAAGCCATCTGGTTACCCGCCGACGACAGGGGCATGTCGCGCGGCATCTCGCCGGACGACTTCCTTCCGGCCGACAGACAGAAGGACATGAGCTATGCCGAACGCTTCGGCCTGATTACAGACGGGGCACTGGTCGAACAGCTCGATGCCATGTGGCACGATGTCTGCAACAGGCCGGGCCCGGAAGGGGACTGACACGCACCGACCCGCTCCTTCCTACCATTCCGGATGCGAAAAAAACAACTATTTCGTATTAAAAACATATCCGGATTTGGCCGTTACAGAAAAAACACTTATCTTTGCACCCGAAAAACGGAAAGTAGCGCAGTTGGTAGCGCACTACGTTCGGGACGTAGGGGTCGGGCGTTCGAGTCGCCTCTTTCCGACACAATTAGAGATTGTTTCTGATTCTCTTCGGAACAATCTCTAATTGTTTTATACTCCAATCCTTCCTTTTCGAGAAACAGCAGAACGCACCGGCGGCCGCGCCATACTGGAAATGGTGCGGCCGCCGGTGTATATCGGAACGTATCAGGGTCTGCCTACTGTACGTAATAGGTTATTTTTCCGCTGATCTGCAGGAGAGAGATTTCGCAGATCTTGGTATTATACTGAGCCGTTAGAATCCGTTCCTCGGCATCGAGCAGACTCTTCTGCGCCTCGCGCATGTCGATACCCGGCAGGTCGCCCAACAAATAGCGCTCGCGGGCTATCTCATGGTTTTCGCGGGCCGTAATCAGGTTCTTCCGTTCAAGTTGAAGGAGCTTCCGGTTGTTCTCGTAAGCCTTCCACAGCGTATTTATATTCGCATTCAGGGTTTGTTTCAGGTCCTCCTGTTCCAGATTCGCATTCTCGACTGCAATCCGGGCATTCTGCAACTGCCGGCGTCGGTTTCCGTCGAACAATTTGAAACCGACGGTCACGCCGAAGTTCAGCCCCCAGTTGCTGCGCTGCTCACTCGACCCCACACCATAGCGGTTGTGCGTAAACCCGTAACCTGTGTTCAGCCTCAGGTAGGGATAATCGCGCGACTTGACCGCCTTCAGGTCGAGCCGGGCCAGCGTCTTGTTCTGCTCGGCCTTAAACAGCGAGGCATTGGTAGCGAGCGTAGCGCTCCACAAGTCATCGAAGGACAGCGGCAGGCTGACGTCTATCAGCGAGTCGGCGATGTTGATAAAAGCGTTCACGTCCGTTTCCGACATCAGTTCGTTCAGGCGGATACGCGACGTGGTAAGTTGCTCATTCTGCCTGATACACTGCGCACTGTCGGCGTTGAAGTCTACGCTGGCCTGCTTGAGGTCCAGTTTCGAGAGCTTTCCGATGATAAAACGTTCCTCGGCTATGCGCAGCCGTTCCTTGGACAACGAAACGGCATAGCGCAGATTCTTCATGCGAATCTTCTGCTGCACATAGTTGTAATACTCTGCCGACAACTCGGCTATGTAATCTTCGATAGCGATGCGTGTGTTTATTTCGCCCTGCTTGCGGAGTTCCTTCAGGCGGTCGTACTTCGCACTGATGCTGAATCCGTCGAACAGCGTCCACACCAGGTTGGCATTGGCATTGAACGTGTGGTCCAGCACATTGTGTTCGGTAGTATGCTGTCCGCCGCCGCGCAGTTTGGTGTCCGTGTTGTCCCAACTTCCTCCGTAGCCGGCCGTCAGGTCTACGGTGGGCAACATGCCGGCATTGGCCGGTGTCGCGTTGTTCTTGCTGACTTGTTCCTCGTTGCGCACGATGCGCAGCGAATAATTCTTTTCGAGTCCTTTTTCAAGGCATTCCTTAAGATTCGTGACGCGCTGGGCGTCCACCGGAAGGGAGACCAGGCAACATGCCAGTATAGCGAGAAGTGACGATTTATTCATGAAGATTGTTTTTTATGATGCGATTGGTTGAAACAAACGAGTAGATGGCCGGCACAATAAACATGGTGAGGAACGTCGACAGCAGCATGCCGCCTACTACGGCCACTCCCATGGCTACACGTCCCGCGCTGCCCTCGCCGGTGGCGAACGCCAGCGGCAACAGGCCCAGAATGGTCGATACGCTCGTCATGAGGATGGGACGCAGACGCTGAATGGCGGCTTCGCGGATGGCCACGTCCTTGTTCATTCCGGCCTCCTGCTTCTGATTGGCAAACTCTACAATCAGAATACCGTTCTTTGCAACCAGACCGATCAGCATGATAATACCGATTTCACTGAATATATTCAGTGTCAGGCCGCTGAATTTCAAAAACATCAGCGCGCCGCTTATGGCCAGCGGCACCGTAAGCATGATGACAAACGGGTCCTTGAAACTTTCGAACTGCGCCGCCAGAATCAGGTATATCAGAATCAGCGCCAGCACAAAGGCAAAAAGCAAACTCGACGAACTCTCGCGATACTCTTTCGAATCTCCTGCCAACGAGGTGCGGAACGTATCGTCCAACACGCTGGCCGCTATTTTGTCCATCTCGTCCAGTCCTTCCCCGATGGTTTTCCCTTCTGCCAAGCCCGCAGATACCGTAGCCGAGACAAAGCGGTTGTAACGATAGAGTTTGGGCGGCGCGATACCTTCTATGAGTTCGATGAAATTATCCATCTGAATCATCTCGCCACGTTCGTTCCGCACGTAAATAGCTTTCAGGTTCATCTGCGTATTGCGCTGCTGGCGATTAATTTCTCCGACTATCTCGTATTGTTTTCCGTTCATGTAGAAATAACCCATGCGCTGGCCGCTAAGACCGTACTGCAACGTCTGCGCCAGGTCGCGCGTCCGGACACCGAGCGTGTTCGCCTTTTCGCGGTTGATGGAGATCCGGACTTCCGGCTTGCTGAATTTCAGGTCGATGTCGGCCATCTGGAACGTCGGGTTGTCATAAACTTTTGCGATAAAGGCCGGCAGGATTTTTTCGAGCTTTTCCAAATTCACCGCCTGCAGCACATATTGCACGGGCATGCCGCCGCGTCGTCCTCCGAAGGTCGAGCGTTGCTGGACAAAGGCACGCGCTTTGGTCTCCTTCTGCACGGCTTTCGAAAGTTTCTCGGCCACTTCCATCTGCGAGTAGTCCCGCTCGGCCAGATCCTTCAGCGTAATCTGCACATTGCCGCTCCCGCTCGACACACGAGCCGTTATAAACTTCGCATCGGGGGCCAGCGAATCAGCCAAAGCATTGATTCGTTCCGTATAATCGCGCATGTATTCATACGTAGCGCCCTCCGGTCCGGTCGTGCGGATGGTAATGCTCGAACGGTCCTCGAGGGGAGCCATTTCGGAAGGTATTTCCGTCACCAGCCAGCCGATAACGCCCAACGTCACAAGCACAATCAGGATGGCCACGGCACGGCGGTGCATAAAGGCGGACAACGCCCTCGTATAAACCCGGTTAAGCCCTTCGAAGAACGGCTCCGTCTTGCGATAGAACCAGTTCTTTTTCTCGCGACGCACCAGGATTTTGGTTGCCAGCATGGGAGTCAGCGTCAGGGCGACGAAGGACGAGATGATCACCGAACCGGCCACAACGACGCTGAACTCGCGGAACAACCGGCCCGTCATTCCCTCCATAAAGACAATGGGGAAGAACACGGCCACCAACGTAATCGTTGTCGAAATGACGGCAAAAAAGATTTCCTTGGCTCCCTCGATGCCGGCTTCCTTCGGCGGCATGCCTCTCTCTATGCGGATGTATATGTTCTCGGTCATGACGATGGCGTCGTCCACTACCAGACCGACGGCCAGCACAATAGCCAACATAGACAGCACGTTGATGGTGAAACCGAAGAGGTACATGATGAAAAACGCGCCGATGAGCGAGACCGGAATGACAATACACGGTACCAGCGTGACACGCCAGTCGCGCAGGAACAGGAATATAATGATAATAACCAGTACAAAGGCCTCGTACACCGTACTCTTCACCTCGTTGATGGACGCGCGGATAAAACGTGTATTGTCGAAACCGTATTCATAGACGATGTCTTCGGGCAGGTCCTTCTTCATTTTCTCCATACGTTGGTACACGGCATCGGCAATGTCGATGTGGTTGGCGCCCGGCTGCGGAATGACAACCACACCCACCATCGGAATTCCGTTCATCTTCATATAACTTTTGATGTCGAGTGCGCTGAGTTCGGCGCGGCCAATGTCGCTGAAGCGTATGATGCGGCCGTCGCTTTCCTTCACAATCAAGTTGTTGAACTCATCCGTCGTATGCATCAGGCCCAGCGTACGGATGGTCAGTTCCGTAGTGTTTCCTTCGATACTTCCCGACGGAAGTTCCACGTTCTCCTTGTCGAGCGCATTCTTCACGTCCATCGGCGTAATGCCGTAGCCCGACATTTTGACGGGGTCCAGCCACAGACGCATGCAATAGCGCTTCTCACCCCATATCTGCACACTGCTGACATCGGGAATGGTCTGCAGTTGTTCCTTCACCGTCAGGTCGGCCACCTCGCTAAGTTCCAACAATGAACGCTTATTGCTTTGCAAGCCGACCATCAGGATAGGCGTAGCGTCGGCATCGGCCTTCGACACCGTCGGGGGGTCGCAGTCGCGCGGCAGGTAACGTTGCGCACGCGATACCTTGTCGCGGACATCGTTGGCGGCAGTCTCCAGGTCGACCGAAAGTTCGAACTCTACCGTTATACGGGACTGTCCCTGCTGACTGACGCTCGACAACGAACGGATGCCGGGTATACCGTTTATCTGCTGTTCCAGCGGTTCCGTAATCTGGTTCTCGATGACATCGGCATTGGCACCCGAATAAGAACACGACACAGAGATGATGGGATTGTCGACCGAGGGATATTCACGTACGCCCAGGCTGATAAAGCCGATGATGCCGAACAACAGGATGACCAACATCATGACCGTTGCCAATACCGGGCGCCGAATACTAAGTTCTGTTATATTCATAAGGTACGGTTCTGCAAGTTAACAATCATTCTATCCTATCCAGTTTGACCTGCTGCCCCGTACGGAGCTGCATCGTACCCGTCGTGATGATGGTATCGCCGGCCGAGAGCCCTTTCAGCACCTGCACTTCCGACTCCGTACGCAGTCCTTTCACGATTTCCACCGGCTGCGCCGCGCCGTTCCGGTACACAAAGACCTTGTCGATGCCCATCTCGGCTATGACGGCCTCGCTCGGTATGGCTATCGCGTTGTTTATCTGCTGGTTCGTCACCTCGATGTTGGCAAAGCGCCCGGGCAATATGGCGCCGTCGGCATTGGCATAGTCGGCACGCACGGTAAACGTATGCGTTTCCGTATCGACGCGCGAGTCCGTGGCATATACTGTGGCTTGGCGCGCTTTCAGGTCGCCTTCTACCGTAAAGGCCAGTTTACTGCCGCTCCGTATAACGCCCGAATAACGTTCGGGTACAGAAAATTCGATTTTCAACGGACGGATCTTTGTCAAAGTAGCCACCACGGTAGACGGAGAGGCATAGGCGCCCACGCTCACCTTGCGCAGACCGATGATGCCCTCGAACGGAGCTTTCATCTCGGTCTGGGCTATTTCCGCCTTCTTCTGGTCTATCTGGGCCTCGAGCATGGCCAGTTCCGTCTTGACTTGTTCGAGGGCTTCCTTGCTGACGGCCTCCTTCTCCAACAGGGCGTTCTGGCGGTACACACGGTTCTTGGCCAGTTTCAACTGGGCCTCCAACTGCCTGAGCTGGGCCTGGAGCGGCGCATCGTTCACCTTGGCCAGCAACTGGCCGGCCTTCACATGCGAACCTTCCTTAAAATTGATGGATACGACCT
>CATXZX010000006.1 GCA_958404085.1 uncultured Prevotellaceae bacterium
AACAACAGCCTGATGCTCTTGTTCCCCGACCAGTTCGGAAGCGAAGGCAATACGTTTACATCGTTCAGCAGCGGTCTTTCGAAAGACGACAGCTTATCCGACAACACCCTCCACTTGTGGAGAGAAGAACAATAACACTTATGAACGAACACTGGAACGACCGGACCGAACTACTCCTGGGCCGCGACAAACTGGAGCGCCTCGGCCAATCGCGCATACTGATAGTGGGAACCGGCGGTGTAGGCGCCTACGCCGCCGAGATGCTTTGCCGCGCCGGAGTGGGCCACCTGACACTCATCGACTCCGACACCGTCTCGACGACCAACATCAACCGCCAACTGCCCGCCACACACGCCACCATCGGAAGGCTGAAGGTGGAAATCCTGGCCGAACGCTTCCGCAGCATCAACCCCTCGCTGCAAACGGATGCCCGAGCCTTGTATGTAGACGAAGACAACCTGTCCGACATACTGGCCGAGCCCTACGATTTTGTAGTAGATGCCATCGACACCATCCGCCCCAAGTGTTGCCTGCTGGCCGAATGTATGCGCCGCCGCATCCGCGTCGTATCCTCCATGGGAGCCGGGGCAAAGACCGACATCACACAAATCCGTTTTGCCGACATCTGGGAAACCTACCATTGCGGCCTGGCCAAAGCCGTACGGGGCAACCTGGCGCGCGCCGGACTGCGCGGCCACAAACTGCCCGTCGTATTCTGTACGCAACAGGCCGACCGCAACGCCATCCTGACCCTCGACGGCGAACGGAACAAAAAGACTACAACCGGCACCATCAGCTACATGCCGGCCGTATTCGGCTGCTACCTGGCCGAATACGTCATCCTACATCTCTAAAAAGGACATCCCGTCCTACGCTCCGGGCCATGCCTGCGGCGCACAGCGGCCTTCTTTTTCGAAAAATCTCCGTGCTTTTTCAAAAAAGAAGGCCGCCGCGTATGAATACCTCAGCCTTTTTAGCGCCATTTTCGGCCGAACACGCACACAAATCGAAAGATTTTCCGTAAGTTTGCAGACGGAAAGAGCATCGGTCGCCTTTCCGCCCCGATTAAACAAGCAGCATGATTACTTTACACGGCATTTCCAAAGCATTCGGAAACCTTCAGGTTCTCAAAAACATAGACCTCCACATTGCAAAAGGCGAGGTGGTCAGCATCGTCGGCCCGAGCGGAGCCGGAAAGACCACCCTCCTGCAAATCATGGGGACATTGTACAAACCCGACAGCGGTACGATACGCATCAATGGTACAGAAGTGGAAAACATGAGCCGCAACCGTCTGTCGCAATTCCGCAACAGGCAGTTGGGCTTCGTATTCCAATTTCACCAGCTGTTGCCCGAATTTACCGCGTTCGAGAATGTAATGATTCCCGCACAGATAGCCAAGGCCTCGTCGCGCGAGAGCCGGGAAAGAGCCCGGGAACTGCTGATATTCATGGGACTGGCCGACCGCATGCACCACAAGCCGGCCGAGCTGTCGGGCGGCGAGAAGCAACGCGTAGCGGTAGCCCGCGCCCTCATCAACAACCCTGCGGTCATACTGGCCGACGAACCGTCCGGAAGCCTGGACTCACACAACAAGGAAGAACTGCACCGCCTGTTCTTTGACCTGCGCAACCGCTACGGCCAGACATTCGTCATCGTGACACACGACGAGGGCCTGGCCACACTCACCGACCGCACCATCCACATGAAAGACGGCCTGATTACGGACGACAATACAGCCAGCCCGGCAGAAGCACAAGCCGCAAACGAACCCTCCACACATACAGACTCGCTATGAACACCGAAAACACATCCGTCAGACTGGGCCGATGGAACATGCTGACAGTCAACCGCACTTCCGACTACGGGCTTTACCTCGACGGAGGCCGTCTGGGCGAAATCCTGATGCCCCGCCAGTATGTCCCCCGCGGATGCCGACCGGGCGACGACGTAGAAGTGTTCGTCTACCTCGACCAGGAAGAACGCCTGGTAGCCACTACCGAGACACCGCTGGCCGAAGTGGGCGACTTTGCCTACCTGCGTGTAGCCTGGACCAACCAGTACGGTGCATTCCTACACTGGGGTCTGATGAAAGACCTCTTCGTCCCCTTTCGCGAACAGAAGATGCGGATGATCAAAGACCACGGCTACATTGTATATATACACGTCGATGAACAGACGGGCCGCATCATGGCATCGGCCAAGGTAGAGCATTTTCTCAGCAGCGACATGCCGGACTACCGCCCGGGCGACGCCGTGTCCATCCTCGTCTGGCAAAAGACGGAACTCGGGCTCAAGGCCATTGTCGACAACCGCTATGCCGGCCTGATATACGACGACGAACTGTTCCGCCGCATCGTTACGGGCGACCGGCTCACAGCCTACATCAAACAAGTACGCCCCGACGGCAAAATAGACCTGACGCTCCAGCGCCCCGGCATGCAGGGCGTCGAAGACTTCGCCACCGTCCTGCACGACAGGCTCCGCGAGGCCGGAGGCACACTCCCCTTTACGGACAAAAGCGAGGCCGATGCCATCTACGAGGCGTTCGGGGTCAGCAAAAAAACATTCAAGCGGGCCATCGGACAACTCTACAAGCAACGCATTATCGTTCTGGATGCCAAAGGAATCAGGCTCGTCCAGGATTAAACAGACGCCAGTTTGATTCCGCGGAACGTTTTATCTTACAAGATTGTAAACTCTGTTTAGCAAAAAAGGCCCTCGCCCAACCGGAGCGAGGGCTTTTTTCTGAAAAAAACACGATTCTGCCACATAAAATCGTTTATATTTAACATTGTAACCATTAAAAAGGTATCTTTGTTGTAGAAAGACGGCACAAAAAGCAGGCTTGTCTAAAATTAAATACTTACAACCATGACTAAAGCCATCATCGGAACCAATGCAGGTATCGTTTATCAATTGTTGTGCGACCGAGTTCACTGGAGCTACGAGTCGTTGAAGAATGCATCTCATCTTACAGACCGAGAACTCTGTGCTGCTCTCGGCTGGCTGGCCCGCGAGGATAAAATAGAATATGAACCGACTCCGGAAGGCTTCAAGGTTTATCTGAGCGACTGCTTTTATTTTTAAGCCGAAACCCGTCCATTCGAGACAGCAACAGGACCATTTATTTTTATAAGCCCAAAAACGCGCACCGAATCCGTTTCGATGCGCGTTTCCTATATGTTCCGTGAAACGGCAGGCCCTGTCAGTTCCAGCTGCCCGACGATGTTCCAGCACGGTAGTGTTCCAGCAGTTCCGCCTCGAACACCAGTACCGAATATCCGGGTATCTCGCCCTGTCCGGTCGTACTGTAACCCAGCGGGTGAGGCACGTAAATCCGCCAAAGGTCGCCGTTGCGCATGTGCAGAAGGGCGGTTCCGATACCACGCACCAGGCTCGAAACCCGGAACATAGCCGAAGCAGCCGTCTGACGGTCGAATACGCGGTCGAATTCGGGCGATTGTCCCGAATGCGAGAACACCAGTCCGTCCGGATAGGAGGCGGAGGGAATCAGCCGGCCGCGGAAATAGATGCGGACCGAGTCCGTTGTAAAAACCGGGCGCACGTCGGTTCCATCGCTGCGGCGTACCACTTCGGCGCAAATGCTGTCCGACTGGGTACGGCCCTCGCCGGGCTCCAGGGAATAAGACAGGTAAGTACGCCAGTCGCAATGCGATTCCCACGCATCGCCGTACTGTTGTTTTGCCTGGGCCACAGCGGCATTCGCTTCGGCCATCTTGCTGCTGAAGAACGCCGTGTTGCGTGCGCGCCAGTCGACGAACTCTTCCGTTTTCGGCTCGTTTTCCGAACACGAGACCAATGCCAGAAGCAGCAGGAGGGCGGTGGATAAATACGTCAGTCTGTTCATGATGAGCGTATGCTATGAGAGTTTTTTCAGCAGCGAGGTGATGCTCACTTTGTCCTCGATAATGGCGCGCAACTGGTCTACCGGAACACGTTCCTGTACCATGGTGTCGCGGAAGCGGAGCGTCACGGCGTTGTCGTTGAGCGTCTCGTGGTCCACGGTGATGCAGTACGGCGTACCCACGGCGTCCTGGCGGCGGTAACGCTTGCCGATGGAGTCTTTTTCATCGTAACGGCAGTTGAAATGGAACTTCAGTTCGTCCATGATTTCGCGCGCCTTTTCGGGCAGCCCGTCTTTCTTGACAAGCGGCATGACGGCCAGTTTGGTCGGTGCCAGGGCGGCAGGCAGTTTGAGCACGACACGTGTTTCGCCGTTTTCGAGTTTCTCTTCGCAGAACGAGTGGCACAATACGCTCAGGAACATACGGTCCACACCGATGGATGTCTCGATGTCGTACGGCGTGTAGCTCTCGTTGGTCTCGGGGTCGAAGTATTTTATCTGGCGGCCCGAGTACTTCTCGTGCTGTTTGAGGTCGAAGTCCGTACGGCTGTGGATGCCCTCCACTTCCTTGAATCCGAAGGGCATGCGGAACTCGATGTCGCAAGCGGCGTTGGCATAGTGGGCCAACTTTTCGTGGTCGTGGAAACGGTAGTTCTCGGCGCCGAAGCCCAGTGCCTGGTGCCACTTCATGCGTTGCTCCTTCCAGCGGTTGAACCACTCGATTTCCGTTCCGGGCTTCACGAAGAACTGCATTTCCATCTGCTCGAACTCGCGCATGCGGAAGATAAACTGACGCGCCACGATTTCGTTTCGGAACGCCTTGCCTATCTGTGCGATGCCGAAGGGCAGCTTCATGCGTCCGGTCTTCTGTACGTTCATGTAGTTGACGAAGATGCCTTGTGCCGTCTCGGGACGCAGGTAAATGGTGGAGGAGCCTTCGGCCGTCGAGCCCACCTCGGTTTTGAACATGAGGTTGAACTGGCGTACGTCGGTCCAGTTGCGTGTACCGCTGATGGGGCACACGATTTCCTCGTCGAGGATGATCTGTTTCAGTTCCTCCAGGTCGTTGGCGTTCATGGCAGCCGCATAGCGTGCCTGCAGGGCGTCGAGCTTAGCCTGAGTCTCCAGCACGCGGGCGTTGGTGGCCCGGAACTGCGCCTCGTCGAACGCTTCGCCGAATCGTTTGGCCGCCTTGGCCACTTCCTTGGCTATCTTGTCCTCGTACTTGCCCATCTGGTCTTCGATGAGTACGTCGGCACGGTAACGCTTCTTGCTGTCGCGGTTGTCGATGAGGGGGTCGTTGAATGCGTCGACATGGCCCGAAGCCTTCCATACGGTGGGGTGCATGAATATGGCGCTGTCGATGCCCACGATGTTCTCGTGCAGCAGCACCATGCTCTGCCACCAATACTGTTTGATGTTGTTCTTCAGTTCCACACCGTTCTGTCCGTAGTCGTAAACGGCTCCCAATCCGTCATAAATATCACTCGAAGGAAACACAAAACCGTACTCCTTGCAATGGGATACGATTTTTTTGAAAACGTCGTCTTGTGCCATGTTTTTCTCTTTGTTTTATCTGTCTTTTTGAAAGTGCAAAGATAGCCATAATAGGCCGAATATCCTTGCTTTTTCCGCTTATTTTAAACAGACAGGAGCAAAAGGAAGTCTGCGGGGCCGGAAACGGGAAAAACAAGTTCGGTAGTTGGTGGAATCATGTTCGGTAGTTGGATTTTCAAGTTCGGTAGTTGGAAAAACAAGTTCCGTACTTGAAAAAACAAGGTCGGTCTTTGTTTGAACGAGGTCGGTCTTTGGAAAAACGAAGTCGGTCCTTGTTTGGACGGGGCCGGTCCTCGGAAAAACAGGGCCCGGAATCCGAAATACAAGGCCGGGGTTTCAAAACAGGAAGCCCGTTGTTTCTACAGACACCCGGACGGACCATACCGCGGAATGCGCGATTCGAGAAAAACAGCGTACACGTCCCCTACTTTCACCCTATTTTAGTATTTTTGCAGGGTACAACGATTCTAAAAGGAGTTTATTCATCATGAGAGTCCTCACCAACCGCCGGCGGCTGACGCTGCAAGAGTTTCTGCTGCGTGTCGCCCTTTTCGTAGCTTCGGTATTCCTCATTGTTTACTTTCTGCCCCGCGAGAGCCACTTCGGCTATACCTTCGACCTGAACAAGCCCTGGAAATACGGCCAGCTGATAGCCAAATACGATTTCCCCATCTACAAGAGCGAACAGCAGGTGGCCCACGAGCGCGACAGCGTACTCCGCATCTTCCAGCCCTACTACGACGAGAACCCTACCATCGTGGCCCAACAGGTCAAAGCCCTGCGCAGCGACATCCTGAGCGGGAAAATCAAGGGCGTCCCGGCCGGTTACCTGCCCTACCTGGTACAGATGTTGCAGCGTGTGTACCACACGGGCATCGTCAGCAACGAGGACCTGGTCAACCTGACGGACAGCAACATCACGCACGTACGCATCGTACACGAAACGGAGGCCGTGGCCCATCCGGTCAAGGAACTGTTCTCGCAACGCTCGGCCTACGCCTTCATCATGCAGGCCGACACGGTACACTTCCGCCGCGAACTGCTGTACAACTGCAACCTGAACGATTACCTCGAACCCAACCTGACCTACGACAAGACCAAGTCGGAAAGCATGCGCGCCGAACTGCTCTCCACCATCTCGTATGCCAGCGGCATGGTGGTCAGCGGACAGAAAATCATAGACCGGGGCGAAATTGTGGACAGCAAGACCCTGCGCATCCTCGAATCGCTCGAAAAGGAAGCGCAGAAGCGTAACGACTCCCTGCACGAGCGCCGGCCGATATTGTTCGGGCAAGTTCTGTTCATCGGGGCCATTATCTCGCTGTTCCTCATCTATCTGTACTTGTTCCGGCACGACTATTTCGAAACGTCCAACTGCCTGTGGATGCTGTTCTCGCTCATGGTTATCTTTCCGGTAGCCAACTCGCTCATCATTCCCGCCAACTCCGAGGCCGTCTACATGGTTCCGTTCGCCATCATCCCCATATTCGTCCGCATCTTCATGGACACGCGGACGGCCTTCACGACCTTCGTCTTCACCCTGTTGCTGGCCTCGGTCTCCCTTCAGTCTCCCTACGAGTTCCTGCTTATCCAGTTCGTATCGGGCACCACGGCCATTTACAGCCTGAAAGAGCTTACGCAGCGCTCGCAGCTCCTGCGCACCGCCGTCATCGTCACGGCAGCCTCGCTCCTGACGGCCTACGCCTACGACCTGATGCAGGGCAGCGACCCGCTGGTGTTCGACAAAGTGTGGTACCTATACATTATTATAAACGGCATCCTGCTGCTCTTTGCCTACCCGCTCATGTTCTTGGTCGAGAAGGCCTTCGGTTTCACATCGAGCGTCACGCTGATCGAACTTTCCAACATCAATACGCCCCTGCTGCGCAAGATGTCGAAAGTGGCGCAGGGCACGTTCAACCACTCCATGCAGGTAGCCAACCTGGCAACCGAGGTGGCCAGCAAAATCGGGGCCAAGGTGCAGCTCGTCAGGACCGGCGCGCTCTATCACGACATCGGCAAGATGGAGAACCCGGCTTTCTTCACCGAAAACCAGACCAGCGTGAACCCGCACGACAGCATTCCTGAAGAAAGGAGCGCCCAGATTATCATCAACCACGTACGCGACGGGCTGAAGCTGGCCGAAAAACACCATTTGCCCAAAGTCCTGCGCGACTTCATCGCCACACATCACGGACAGAGCAAGACCAAATACTTCTACATCTCTTATCAGAACAAACATCCCGAAGAACCGGTCAACGACGCGCTCTTCACCTATCCCGGACCGAACCCCTCGACGCGCGAACAGGCCATTCTGATGATGGCGGACTCCATCGAGGCAGCATCGAGAAGCCTGAAGGAAATCAACGAAGAGAGCATCCGCGAACTCGTGAACCGCATCATCGACGGACAGATGAAGGAGAAACTACTGCTCGAATGCGAGCTGACGTTCAAAGACATCGCGACAGCCAAAGAAGTGTTCATCGAAAACCTGAAAACCATCTACCACACACGCATCAGCTACCCGGAACTCAACAAGACCGAGGAGCCCAGAAACATGCGGACCGGCATTTTTACAACGGGTCGACATCGTAATAAACGATAACGGAGCGGAAACGCGCATCGGCCTGGACACACTGCTGAGCATCGGCCAGCACGCGGCGGACCTTAGGGACGGAAAGCCCGTTTTCGAGTTTCAAAACCAGTTTCCGAATGAACAACGACTGCATGCGGGCCACCGCCGGGGCGGCGGGACCGAGCAGGCGCCCGCCGAATGCGGCACGCAGGCAAACGGCCAGGACCTCGGCGGCCTCGGCCACGACCCTGTCCTGTCTGTGTTTCAGGAATATATAAATCAGACGGCAGAACGGCGGAAAACGGAAGAGTTCGCGTTCGGCCAGTTGCGCGGCAAAAAACGCCGCGTAGTCGTTTCTCACCACTTGCCCGATGACCGGCAGCTCCGGCTGGCGCGTCTGCAGCACCACCAGGCCCCGGCTGTTGCGGCGGCCGGCACGTCCCGCCACCTGCGACATCAGCTGGAAGGAACGCTCGTGGCTCCGGAAGTCCGGCACGTTGAGCAAACCGTCGGCATCGAGGATGCCGACCACACGGACGCGGTCGAAATCGAGCCCCTTCGACACCATCTGCGTACCGACCAGCACGTCGGTACGTCCCTGCTGGAAATCGCGGATGATTTGCTCGTACGAGCGGCGCGAACGCGTGGTGTCCATGTCCATACGTGCGGTACGGACTCCGGGAAAACACGCCTGCACGGCATCCTCCACCTTCTCCGTTCCATAACCGCAGTCGCGCAGTTCGGTATGTCCGCACGCCGGACACTGCACCGGCACGGCATACGACGCCCCGCAGTAGTGGCACACCAGCCGATGTTCGGCGTGATGGTAGGTCAGGCTTACGTCGCAATGGGTACAGCGGGGCACCCAGCCGCACGCCCGACACTCTAAGAAAGGAGCATAACCGCGCCGGTTCTGAAAAAGAATGACCTGTTCCTTGCGCGAAAGGGCCTCGCGCATCAGGTCGGTGAGCAAAGGCGAAAAAAAAGACTTCATCAGTTTCTTACGCCGCAGTTCCGCCACATCCACTACACGGATCTCGGGCAAGAACACGTCGCCATAGCGTGTGGTCAGCTCCACCAGGCCGTACTTGCCGCTGCGCGCGTTGAAATAGCTCTCCACCGAGGGCGTGGCCGTCCCCAGCAGGGTACGTGCCCCGCACAGCGATGCCAGCATGATGGCCGCGTCGCGGGCGTGGTAGCGCGGCGCGGGGTCCTGCTGCTTGTAGGAAGTTTCGTGTTCCTCGTCCACAATGACCAGGCCCAGGCGGGTAAAGGGCAGGAACAGGGCCGAACGCACGCCCAGAATGAGTCCGAACGGTTCGGAGGAGAGTTGTTTTTTCCAGACCTCCACCCGTTCGGCATCCGGATATTTGGAATGATAGACACCCATGCGCGCACCGAACACGCGCCGCAGGCGTTCCGTTATCTGTGTAGTCAGCGCTATCTCGGGCAGGAGGTAGAGAACCTGCCGGCCGGCTTCGAGTTCGCGGCGGATAAGGTGTGTGTAGACTTCCGTCTTGCCGCTCGACGTGACCCCGTGGAGCAGACAGACGTTCCGTTGGGCGAACACATTCCGGATGCCGTCGTAGGCCGCCTGCTGCGCCGCCGAGAGCGACGACGCGGCCTCGCCCCAGAGCGAGGCGTAGCGGCCTATGCGGTCCACCTCGCGGGTATACAGTTCGAACACGCCGCGCCTGACCAGCTCCGACAATGCCGCCGGTTTTGCATCGGCCGCCGCCAGCAAGTCGCCGCGCGGCACTTCCTTGATGAGCGAATAATTTTGCAGCGTCAGCGCAGCCGGCAATCCGCTCATCTCCACATAGCGGGACAGCAAGGCCAACTGCCTGGGGGCCCGTTTCAGACTGTCGTACAGACCGACCAGCAGGCCGTTGTCGAAGAACTTCCTGCACAACCGCACGCAGACCTCCGTCCGGGGACGGAAACCGGGCTCCAGCGTCTCCTTCATGCGGACAGCCCCTTTGTCCAGCAAGGCGCGCACGACGGGCAGGACGGAGAACTCCGGACCTACAGTCTTCTGCAACTTGCTTACCTTCATCGGCTTTCCGTCCTCCAACAGCGCATACACCCGTTGCTCGCGGGCCGTAAGTACCGACACATCGGCCACAAAATCGTCCGAACACTCCACGACGCTCTCGCTCTCAAGCTTCAGTCCCGAAGGAAGGGCCGCCTTGCACACCTCGCCCAGCGTACACAGGTAATACCCGGCCATCCACTGCCAGAAACGAAGCTGCCAGTCCAGCAACACGGGACGCTCGTCCAGACACTCGTGTACCTCTTTTACAACGATGTCCTCCGGCGGTTCATCGCCGTGTACACGCACGACCACCGCCGCATAGAACTTGCGCGCCCCGAAGGGCACGATGACACGGCATCCCTCGCAGACGGAAGGAACCAAAGCCTGCGGAACGCGGTATGTAAACGTTCCGGCAAGCGGCAGGGGCAAAACTACATCGGCATAAAGGACCGGCATAAAACTCAGGCTTGACAATTAAATCCGTACAAAAGTACGCAGAAACGAAGAATCCGCATGTTAAAAAGCACAAGAATCGTTCCGGGAGGAACTCCGGGCCTCCTGTTTCGAAAAACCGGCCTGCTTTTTCGAAACAGCTCGGAGATAAATTTCCCTGTGTTCCCCGCCGACATTCTCAACCGGAGTTCTGCAACAGAAAAGTTACCTGATAAATCTTTCCAACATGTTTCCTGAAAAAAACCTTATTTGTTTGAAAAATAAATTATACCTTTGCGCTTAAACTAAGTACACACTTTTTTTGAATAAGTAAGCATTCAATCACTAAAACAACAATCAATATGAAAATGAAATTCACCCCTACCAAGCTCATAGCCGGGCTGTTCCTCGGAACATCGCTACTGGGTGCTTGCAGTGTCGATGATTCCTACGATTTAGGCGACGACATCGACATGACGATGGGCCTCGGCAGCAACGGTCTGTCCATCAAACTCGGTCAGACCGAGAACATCTACATGCGCGACATTCTGGACGTCGACCGCAACGAAGGCGGAATGATAGACACGACCCGTACGGGCATGTTCTACCTCGTCAAAGGCGGACAGACACAGGTCTCTTTCAACATCAGTGCCATTCACACGCAACCCATAGACCCCGTCCGTCTTTACCAGAACATCCCCGTGAGCCTCTCGGGCAGTGTTCCGGCCAATCTGGACATTGACGTCCCCGTCGACATCGACGAACAACTCGACATCACGGTGGACAACATCGAAAAAGAAGTGGAAGAACTCTACACCCTCGTACCCGAAAACGGAAATATCGAACTGTCCATACAATTGGAACAGCCTGCCACGACGCATTTCACCATCAAACAGTTGAAAGACTTAGCCATCGAATTCCCGTCGTTCATCCACTCGGCACAGTTTGCAAGCGGTACCCACCGGTTGCAGCTGGGCACACTGAACGACATACACGACGGTTCGGTCATCGCCCGCCTCCGGATAGACTCCGTCACCTTGGACCATGAGCAAATCGAGAACCGTGCCCTCAACCTGAACGGCCTTATCCGCATGAAAAGCGACCTGAAGCTGTCTACCGGCAGCACGACCGAAGTGCCGGCCGGCAGCAAGTTCGGCATCGGGCTGACCGTCACGTTCGACGACCTGGGCGTAGAGCAGGTTTCGGGACGCTTCAATCCGTCCATCAACCCCGACATAGCTCCGATGGAGATAGGCAACAACCTACCGAACTTCCTGAAAGATGAAAACGTCAGGCTGTACATGAGCAATCCTACCCTCCGGATCAGCACTTACGGCACCGCGCTGCCTATCCCCGTCCTGCTGAGCGGTACCCTGACCAGCTGGAAGAACCATCAGCAGCTGGGTGCGGCCGCACAAATCCCGGCCGAAGAAAAAGCCTACCTGCCCACGCGCGAATCCAACAAGTTCTATTTCTTCGAAGGAACACGTCCCTTCGATCCGGAAGACATCGACGCCGAAGCCACGCCCATGAAGGCACAAGGACTGGCCGGACTGTTGGAACAACTGCCCGACGAAGTGCGGATTGACATGAAGAACGGCCACATCACGGCCGACCCAGCCGCCCGCCACACCATCAAGCCGGGCACGGAGTACAGCATCAACGTCAAATACGACATCCTGCTCCCGTTCAGCTACAACGCCGGAACCTGTATCGTATACACCGATTCGGCCGACAATATCAACAAAGACATCAAAGACTACCAGGCCGACGGCATCCAGGTAACGGCAAAAGCCATCAACGCCGTGCCGCTCGACATGACCGTCAAGGTGATTCCCTACGACATGGACGGAAACAGCCTTGAAGACGTGCTGGTTGTCACACCGGCCATTGCCAAAGCCGGTATCGGCGGCGCAACGACCGTCAGCGACCTCACCGTAGACCTGACAGCCAAGGACCGCAGGGCCGTAAGCCGCATCGAGAAGCTGGTGTTCCACATCAGCGCCAACGCATCGGCCGCCGATGCCCTGGGCTCCGACCAATACATCCGTCTGGAGGACCTCCGCGTCAAACTAAAGGGTCAGATTATCGCCGACTTCAACTAATTTCAGATACACATACCTGCATAAAAAGATTTCAAGACAATGAAAAATATACTGAAAACCATTCTGGCGAGTACACTCGTACTGGCAGCCGGGCAGACAAGCGCACAGGAACTCCGGGCCGGCTACTTCGCCAAATCCTACCTGTACAACCACCAGGTAAATCCGGCCTTGCTGGAAAAATCGTACATAGGCTATCCCGTCCTCGGCAACATCAATATCGGAACAACAGGCAACGTAGGCCTTTCCGACTTCGTATACAAGACCAACAACAACCCGAACTACAAGCTGACAACGTTCATGAATCCGGAAATATCGGCCCATGAATTCCTCGGCAACCTGGATGACAAAAACCGCCTCGGCCTGAGCGTAGGGCTGAACGTGGCGTCGGTCGCCTTCAAGGGCTTCGGCGGAACCAACCTCATCGAACTGAATTTCCGTTCCAATACCCAATTGAACCTGCCCTACGAGCTGTTTTCCTTCATGAAGGAAGCCGGTGCCAAACAGCACTACAACATCAAGGACCTGGGCGTACGCACGCAAAACTATGCCGAACTGGCACTGGGACATTCGCGCGCCATAAACGACCGCCTGAACGTAGGTGCCAAGCTGAAGTTCCTCTTCGGACTGGCCTACTCGGACCTCGATGTCAAGAATCTGGACATCACGATGACCGACGACCGGTGGGCGCTGAACGGCGACGCACGCCTGAACGCCGCCATCCTGAAATCGGACTTCGAACTCGACGATACGCCGAACGCCAACACCAAACCGGGAAAGAACAAGGTTGAAGGTCTGGACGACGTGTCCTTCGGTATGCCGGGCTTCGGTATGGCTGTCGACCTGGGTGCCACGTACAAGTTGTTGGACGGACTTACGCTCTCGGGCTCCATCACCGATTTGGGTTTCATCCGTTGGAAAACGAACGAAGCCGTTTCGGCTGACAATTGGGAATTCGACGGTTTCAAAAACCCCGTACACATCGAAGGCAGCGACCCGAACAGCCAGAAACTGGGTGACCAGTTCGAACAGATCGGCGACGACCTGGAACGCATGTTCTCCGTTTACGACAACGGAAAGAAGAGCGTCACGCAGGGGCTGGCCGCCACCATCAATCTGGGCGCCGAATACGAAATGCCCTTCTACCGCAAGTTGTCGGCCGGATTCCTCTACACAAGCCGCATCGAAGGCATCTATTCCTACCACATGGGGATGCTCTCGGCCAATGTGCGCCCGCTGAAATGGATCGAGGCCTCTATCAATACGTCTTTCACATCGACAGGCGTATGCTGGGGCGGCTTCCTCAGCCTTCACACCAAGGGATTCAATTTCTTCGTAGGTTCAGACCGCATTCTGGGTAAGGTCAGCAAAGATTTCATACCGTTGAACAACGCCAACGCCAATGTGTGCTTCGGTTTCGGAATACCTTTGAGCTAACCCGCCGCACATTCCCTACATTCTACGCAGCGCCGGCCTCCACCTCGGAAAGCCGGCGCTGCCGCCTCCGGGCCCGGTTTTTCGAAACAGGTGGCCTGGATTCTAAAAAACAAGGCCCGGACGACAAACGAACTGCGTCCGGGCCTTGTTTTGCTACCGTTCCATGATTTTTGTCACCTACTCATAAGAACAATCGGAACCGTCATTTGGCACATCTTTTTCCATGCTGCCGCACTTTCCGGTAGGGTTCCGACGACGAGGCCGCACGCCGGCTGTCATCCTGTCCGTCGTCA
>CATXZX010000007.1 GCA_958404085.1 uncultured Prevotellaceae bacterium
GGTGCCAGCCCTAATTTTAGCTGCGATCAAAAACTTTTATCGGACAGCAATAAAAAGAAAAAGAAGAAGCGTTATGCTTATCTTGTACTTGATGATCCGAAAGATTTAATCATCAGTAAATAATCCCAAACATATGAAATTATACGAAATCCTTAAAGACTCCGAATATAGTCTGGATATGTTCAGCCAAGATGCCATTGTCGAATTGGAGAACCGAATTATTAAACGGACTGACAAAAAAGGTAAAACTTATCCAGCTGTATCATGTCTTGTGCGTAATAAAGAAATAAAACTGACACCGGAAGAAATTGTCAGGCAATTATATACAGCCAAATTGATAAACGATTACGGTTATCCTAAAAGTCGGTTGGCTTTTGAATATCCTATTTATTTCGGACGTGAAACTAAGCGCGCAGATATCGTAATCCGGGATAATGACGATGCTAACGTCGCCTACATCATCGTTGAGCTGAAAAAACCGAAAGCCAAAGATGGCCGAGAACAACTGAAATCTTACACCCATGCGACGGGTGCAAGTATGGCCGTATGGACTAACGGAACAACGATAGCCTATTATCAACGCCAGAATCCGAACTATTTCAAGGATATTCCTAATATTCCCAATGTGCACCAAACATTGGAGGATATCCTGCAAACTCCTTTTACTATGGACGATTTGGTCAAAAACGACAAACTGACCAAAACAGGCAAGTCGCTTAAAGACCTGATTCTCGAAATGGAGGATGAAGTTCTGGCAAATGCCGGCGTCGATGTATTCGAGGAGGTGTTCAAACTGATATTCGCCAAATTGTACGACGAACAAATCGGAGCTACGGAGAAAGATTACAATCTCGTATTCCGCAACTCCGGACAAAGCGATATTCAATTGAAAAATAAAATCGAAGACCTCTTTCGCAAGGCATGCAGCAAATGGACCGGCGTATTTGCTAAAGATGCAAAAATAGCTCTGACTCCCCCGCATTTGTCGATTTGCGTCTCTTCGCTCGAAGGAGTCAAATTGTTCAATTCCAATCTCGACGTAGTGGACGAGGCTTTCGAGTACCTGATGAGCAAAAGCAGCAAGGGAGAAAAAGGGCAATATTTCACACCCCGATATGTTATCGATATGTGTGTCAAAATGCTCAATCCGCAGGTGAATGAAACGATGATCGATACGGCTGCAGGCAGCTCGGGATTCCCCGTTCACACGATATTTCACGTATGGAAACAGATGCAGATAGCGGCAAATAAACCGGTAAATCATCTGTTCACAGCAACACCGAAAAGTCATGCGGAGACCGAATATGTACAAGATAATGTTTTTGCCATCGACTTCGATGAAAAAGCCGTTCGTGTAGCTCGAACCCTGAATTTGATTGCCGGCGACGGTCATACGAATGTTCTGCACCTGAATACGCTCGATTGGGCCCGCTGGAATACGGTTACAAAGGAAGAAACATGGGTAGATACCTACAATGATGGCTTCAAAAAGTTGAAACAGCTACGTGTCGGCAATGATTTCGGACAGTTCAACTTTGCCATTCTGATGGCTAATCCGCCGTTTGCCGGTGAGATTAAAGAGGGGCAGATTTTAAGTCGTTACGATTTGGGTATGAAGAATGGTAAGGCACAAAAGAGTGTCAGCCGTGATATTCTTTTCATAGAACGTAACCTTAACTTTTTGAAACCAGGTGGTCGTATGGCAATCGTATTACCGCAAGGCAGATTCAACAACAGCAGCGACAAGGCCATCCGCGAATATATCGCCGAACGATGCCGCATTCTTGCCGTCGTGGGGCTACACGGTAACACCTTCAAGCCGCATACCGGCACCAAGACAAGCGTATTGTTCGTTCAGAAATGGGACGACGTACTGTGCCCGAAAGTCGATGATTATAATATCTTCTTCGCAACCCAGCAAAAAGAGGGTAAGAACAACAGCGGCGATAAACTCTATTGGAAATCGGATAAAAGCGGTACGACGACCGATCCGAAGTTCGCACTTTGCGACAAATATGGCCACCCCATCGTATATCATGATCTGCTCGCGACCGTTAATTACAATTGGAACGAAGAGAAAAAGTGCAATGAAATAGAACAGATTACCCCCGACGGCATTGCCGAGGCGTTTGTCGAATTCGCAAAGAAAGAACAGCTGTCTTTTTTCGCAGATGCCCCTTTGATAAAGTAAAATACGAGGCTTTATTGGAGGGGCTGGAGATAAAAGAAAAAAAGCTCTATGAAGTATTAAGTAATAAGGATTTTCGAATAGATAGTTCTTTTTACACAAAAGAGCCAAAGAAAAATCCGGATCTTATTTATGCTAAAATCGGCGAACACCTTATTTCGTCGCAATACGGTATATCTATCGAGATGAATACGGATTCTGTTGGATATCCTATTTACCGCATGAACGAGATTCATGATATGTTATGCGATCTTGATGTCGATAAATGTGCTGATATTACACAAGCCGAATACGACAGATTCGCATTAAAAGATAGGGATGTGCTATTTAATCGAACCAATTCCTTTGAATGGGTCGGTCGAACGGGCATATATTATCAAAATGATGATATACAGCGGACGTTTGCTTCTTATCTGGTAAGGCTGAATCCTAAAGACAGCATATTACCGGAATATCTGTGCACCTATTTGAATTGCAAATATGGAGAATGGGATGTAAAACGCAGAGCAAGGCAATCAATTAATCAAACCAATGTAAATCCGGAAGAAGTCAAAGAAATTGAAATCCCGATTCTTAATATCGATTTGCAACAAAAAATCCGATGCTGTTTTACACAGGCAAATTCTTTAAGAATTTTATCTCAAAAGACTTATTCCGAAGCAGAATTAATATTGCATAACGAATTAGGAGTTAACTCGATAGCAGTAACCGATGTGAATGTATCACAAAAACGGTTTTCCGATTTTGTTAATAGTGGCCGATTGGATGCGGAATATTATCAACCTAAATACGACGATCTTTTTTCTCGATTGAGTAAGTTTGAGACTAAACGATTAGGAGATATAGTCCAAATCCGCAAATCGATAGAACCCGGAAGCGAAGCATATCAAAATAAAGGTATTCCTTTTATGCGTGTTAGCAATCTGTCTAAATTCGGTTTTTCGGATACGGAAATACATTTATCGCCAGATGAATACGGAGATGTAATTCGGCCTAAACAAAATACCATTCTACTCTCTAAAGATGGAAGTGTAGGTATTGCTTATAAAGTCGAACAAGATATGAATGTCATAACCTCAGGCGCGATATTGCATCTGACCATTACGGATAATGAATTTATGCCTGATTATTTGACGCTTGTCCTTAATTCTGTTATCGTTGGTATGCAGGCAGAACGAGATGCCGGAGGATCAATCATACAACACTGGAAACCGTCGGAAATCGAGAATGTCATTATCCCAAAGTTAAGCCAAGAAATTCAGCAGGAGATTACAAATAAGGTAAAAGAAAGTTTTGCATTACGACGTGAAAGCAAACGATTATTAAACCTTGCCAAAACCGCAGTAGAAACAGCCATCGAACAAGGTGAAAATGCAGCTTTGAGACTATTAGATAGATAAATCAAGTTAAAAACTCGATGAATATACTTTTAGACACGAATATCATTATTCCATTGGAAGATACGAGCAGGGTCCTCGATTCTTCTTTTGCGGAACTGCGGAAACTCTCCGCAGAGCAGAGCCATTGTCTGTATATTCATCCGATGCAGCTTGAAGACATTAACCGAGACAAGAATCAAGAAAGACGGAAAATCGTATTATCTCGGTTAAAGCAATATTCACAGATAGAAAATCCTCCGATTCTTTCCGATCAAGAGTGCAATGAACTCGGTTTGTCGCAATCCAACGATAACGATAAAGTAGACAATAACGTTTTGTTCGCTTTGTATCGGGGTGCCGTACACCTTCTCGTTACAAATGATGAAGGCATTCACCGGAAAGCCTCGAAAATCGGATTGCAGGATAAAGTATATCGGTTAGAACAATTCTTGTTATTACTTCGGCGATATACGACTGTCCCGTTTTCTTTCGATTACACAGGTGTAAAAGAACGCTTTCTATATGAAATAGATAAAAACCAGCCGTTCTTCGAATCTTTACGTCAGTCGTATGACGGTTTTGACAGGTGGTTTCAAAAATGCGCAGAAAACAAGAGAAAATGCTGGTGTATCGAAGACGGAACCGGCAACATCGTCGCAGTCTGCATCTACAAACACGAGCAAGATGCTCAGCTGACTGATAACGGAGAGGTTATTCCCGGACGTATCTTGAAGCTTTGTACATTTAAAGTCGATATAAAAGCTCGCGGAAAGAAATTAGGTGAGCGACTTTTGTATATCGCATTCGATTATTGTGTAAAAAACAAGTTGGACTGGGTATACCTACATACGTTCGGAGAAGAACAAAAAACGCTTGTAGGGCTTTGTTTAGATTATGGCTTTTATTGTCTCGGTAAATACAAACAAGATGATGTTTATATTAAGCCAATGAAATTAATGGATGATGATTGCGGCAGTTTGGATTCTTTGATAAGATATTATCCCTACTTCAAGGATAATGAATCTGTTCAAAAGTTCATTATTCCTATTCGACCGCAATACCATGAAGATTTGTTCCCGGACTTCAGCAGCATGAAAGGTTCTTTGTTCGAGAAAGATCAATCGTTGTATTCTTGCCAAGGAAATACGATCAAAAAAGCGTATTTGTGTCATTCCAAAATAAAAACGATTCGTAAAGGGGATATTATCCTATTTTACCGAAGCAAAGATCGAAAATCCATACAATGTATGGGAGTCGTCGAAGATGTTTTATTTCCAGAAAATATCGACGAAGTATTTCCTGCCATAGCCAAAAGAACCGTCTACAGTTATTCGGACTTACTGAAGATTCTGGAGAAAAAGACATTAGTAATACTTTTCCGGTATATCGCTCTTGATAAAGAAATATCCTATCAACAAATAGCTCAAGCCAAGGTTAAAGGATATATTCAGAGTATTAGAAAAATTGATAATCAACAATATTCAGCATTAATACATGAGAACTAACACGATTATATTATCCATTCATCCAAATCATATTGAAAAAATACTATCAGGGGAGAAGCGATACGAATATCGCAAGCGCATTCCTACAGATATACAATACATTGTTGTATATGCAACTGCGCCTATCAAAATGATTGTCGCCATGATTGAGATAGATTCTATTTTAAAGGGAACGCCAGAAAATGTGTGGAAAAAAACTAAAAAACATGCCGGAGTCTCTAAAGATTTTTTTATGCTCTATTTTGCTGACCATCAAGATTCTTATGCAATTAAATTTAAGACGGTTTTCAAATTAGAAACTCCGAAATCTTTAATATGCTTGGATAATAATATTGCGGCTCCACAATCTTATACATACCTCACAGAAACAACCGAGGAATTGTGCAATAAATTAGGAATAAAGTGATTTGAAATTATGATTAACTTCGACGAATACATCCCCAGTCACTTACCAAAAAACTTTGTTTTTATACTTGTTGGAAAAGCCACGCGACTTTGCTCCTGTCATTACTTCGCTTTTGGCGAAAAGTGCGTTCCTAATATATTCTTGTCCTGTTGTTTGATTTTTTTCCGAAAAAAGTTGCGTGTTCCATAAAAAAAGCGTTCCTTTGCTACACTGATAACCCCTAAAATGATTGCCTATCGCTAAAACATTACGCTAAACAAATAAAGGACGATGTAATGGAAACAATGAAAATGCTGTCCGATGAACAATTGGTGGCAGAATATGCGAAAGGCAATAACAAGGCTTTTGACATATTGTTGATGCGCTATAAAGATAAATTGTATTCATACATTTATTTTACGGTACGCAGCGAAGAAATGGCCAACGACCTCTTTCAGGAAACGTTTGTCAAGGCTATCGTGACAATTCAGCAGGGACGTTACGTGGAAAACGGAAAGTTTTTTGCGTGGATAATCCGTATCGCCCACAACCTGCTCATCGACTGTTTCCGCCAGGAACGTGCCGAAAATACCATATCGAACGAAGAGGTAGAATACGACATATTCAATAATGTCAAACTGGCCGAAAATACCGTCGAGTCCAAAATGGTGGCCGAACAGTCGCTTGTAGATGTGGCCCGGCTTGTCAAGGATTTGCCGGCCAACCAGCGCGAGGTTATCTACATGCGCTTTTATCAGGATTTGAGTTTCAAGGAAATTGCAGAAATAACGGGGGTGAGTATCAATACGGCGCTCGGCCGTGTGCGCTACGCGTTGCTTAACTTGCGCCGTATGGTGGAGGAAAAGCATATCGCATTGGCTTTTTAGCAGAATAGCGTAGACTTTTTGGCAATATGGCACACTAAATGGAGAAAAGCAGCGTTGTATACTATAAGATGACAATGCTTTATACCAGTGCCTATGCTATATTTTACCTCAGAGAAACCGGCTCCGCGTGAATCGACGCTTGCTTTCATCCGTGCGTTTGCGCGGAATTATCGTTGTCTGACGCTTGACGACGGTGAAAATATCGATTTTATTTTAGGATAAATCCGTAAGCGGCCACTCTTGTGGCGCGGCTCTTTGTCTATTGTGCAGAAAGTTGTATTTTTGTGCCTGATAAGGTATGCGGTGTGAGTGCTGCAAAAAACAATCTTTAGTAGTGATGAAAAAGATCTTGTTGCTTGGCTCCGGCGAATTGGGAAAGGAGTTCGTGATAGCGGCCCAGCGTAAAGGGCAATATGTCGTGGCGTGTGATTCATACGCCGGCGCTCCGGCAATGCAGGTTGCCGATGAATGTGAAGTGTTCAGTATGCTTGACGGAGATGCGCTGGAACGCGCGGTCCATAAGCACCGTCCCGACATCATCGTGCCCGAAATCGAGGCCATCCGTACGGAGCGATTGTACGATTTCGAGAAAGAAGGTATTCAGGTCGTACCGAGTTCGAAGGCTGTCAATTATACGATGAACCGGAAGGCCATCCGCGATTTGGCTGCTAAGGAACTGGGACTGAAAACGGCGCGTTATTTTTATGCGAGCAATTATGAAGAATTGTGTCAGGCCGCTGAAAAAATAGGCTTCCCCTGTGTGGTGAAGCCGCTGATGTCTTCGTCGGGAAAAGGACAGTCTGTCGTGAAAAGTCGCGACGAACTGCAGAACGCTTGGGACTATGGTTGCAGCGGCAGCAGGGGTGATATAAAGGAACTGATTGTAGAGGAATTCATCCATTTCGACAGCGAAATCACATTGCTTACCGTGACACAGAAAAACGGGCCGACGCTGTTCTGTCCGCCTATCGGCCATGTGCAGAAAGGCGGCGACTATCGTGAAAGTTTCCAGCCGGCAGTGATTGACCCGGCCCATCTGGCTGCTGCCCAGGATATGGCCGAGAAGGTGACAAGAGCCTTGACCGGCGCCGGAATATGGGGCGTAGAGTTTTTCCTGAGCCATGAGAACGGAGTCTATTTCTCCGAATTGTCACCGCGTCCGCACGATACGGGTATGGTGACTTTGGCCGGAACACAGAACCTGAACGAATTCGAACTTCATCTGCGCGCCGTACTCGGATTGCCCATTCCCGGTATCGTTCAGGAGCGTGTCGGAGCGAGCGCTGTGGTCCTTTCGCCGATAGCCAGCGAGGAAAAACCCCGCTATCGGGGACTGGAGGATGCCTTGAGCCAGGAAAATACGTATGTCCGCATCTTCGGTAAACCGACAACGCGCGTCAATCGCCGGATGGGGGTCGTTCTTTGTTACGCACCCAATGGTACGGACGTGAATGCGGTGCGCGAACAGGCAAAACAAGCGGCCTCGAAAATAGAAGTATATTAGGTAAATAAAAAGCGGACGGAGCTTTTCTCGGGAAACGTTGTTTCGATAAGGAACCAGTACCGTCCGAATAAAAAAGTGATACTCTTCATAGCAAGACATACCTATGTCAACAATTGTATCCCCTTCGCTTTTGGCTGCGGATTTCGGTAATTTGCAGCGTGATATTGAGATGCTGAATGCCAGCGGGTGCGACTGGTTTCATTTGGATGTAATGGATGGCGTTTTTGTGCCGAACATTTCGTTCGGATTTCCCGTCATGGAGGCCATGGCCCGCCATGCCAGGAAGCCGCTGGACGTACATCTGATGATTGTGCAGCCCGAAAAATTTATTCCGGAGGTTAAAAAACTCGGTGCGAAGATTATGAATGTCCATTACGAGGCATGTACGCACCTGCACCGTGTAGTCGGGCAAATCCGCGAGGCCGGCATGATGCCGGGTGTGACGCTCAATCCGCATACGCCTGTCTGCCTGCTCGAAGACATCTTGGGTGATGTGGATATTGTCATGCTTATGTCTGTAAATCCGGGCTTCGGCGGCCAGAAATTCATCGAGCATACGGTCGATAAAGTGCGTGAGTTGAAAAAAATGATAGAGCGGACCGGTTCGAAGGCGCTTGTCGAAGTCGATGGAGGGGTGAACCGCGAAACCGGCCGGTGGTTGGTAGATGCCGGGGCGGATGTCCTTGTGGCCGGAAGTGCGGTGTTCCGTTCGTCCGACCCCGATGCGGAAATCAGCGCGTTGAAGAATTTATGAGTATATAGTTGATAGAATCATTATCAGAGCAATTAAGCCGTTATCCGTTTGTCCGGATAACGATCTTTTGGACGGCAGGTATAGGATTGGCTTCGGTCTGTTCTATACCTGTCGCCTGTTTGTGGGTGTCGGCTGTATGGCTGGCGTTGGCCGGATTCGGTCTGTCTTTGCGCAACCGGCATCCGGTAGGGGCCTGGTGGGCGGGTGTGTGTTTCCACCTGGCCTGTTTTTTCGCGGGAGCCGCCTGGAGTGAGGCCTCGCTCGAACGGCATACCGTAGCCTGGGACGGGCATGTCCGTTTGTACCGTGCCGTTGTCGTGGAGCGTCCCCGTGTGAGTGAACATTCCGTACGCTGTTGCGTGTATCTGGTCGATTCTGTGTCGCAGGGGCATTCCATGTCTGTCGGCCGTCGTGTTATGCTTGTCGTTCCCCGTAGCGATTCGGCCTTTCAGGTATATCCTGGCGATAACCTTTGTTTCAGTGGCCGGATAACTCCCTTCCGTAACCGCGGAAACCCCGGCGAGTTCGATTATGCGGCTTACATGCGCCGTCAGGGTGTAGCCGGCCAATGTCTGTTGGCCGGCGGACACTGGATGAGGCTGGAAAGTGGCTACCTTCACCGTATGTTGCCTTTTTCCGAACGGATCCGGTTGCGTGCGCTGCAAAGCCGTACGCAGCTGGCAGACCGGTTGGAATCCTACGGAGTGCCCGGCCGCGAAACATCTGTGATAGCCGCCCTCTCGCTGGGCGAAAAAAACGGGTTAACACGTGAGGTACGCGACTTGTATGCACAGACGGGTGTCAGCCATGTGTTAGCCCTTTCGGGGCTCCATCTCGGTATTTTGTATTTTTTTCTTTCGTTTCTGCTGACCGGATTCGGGCGTGTCGGTTCTGGCGTATGGTGGCGCGAATCCGTCATCCTGTTGTTTGTCTGGAGCTATGTGTGGTTGGCCGGCGCTCCGGTCTCGCTGGTCCGGGCTGCCATTATGTACAGTCTGCTTTCGTTCGGGCGTATCAGGTGGTCGCCGTTGCCGTCGTTCAACAACCTGGCTGTGGCAGCCTTCCTGATTCTGTTATGGAATCCGTCCGCTCTGTTCGACGTCGGTTTCCAGCTTTCTTTTTCCGCGGTAGCCGCCATTTTGCTCGGGATGCCGTTGTTTGACCGCATCGCGTCGTTCCGCCATCGGATCGTACGTTATGTGTGGTCAGTGTTCGGCGTTTCCTGTTGCGCCCAGCTCGGTACGGCACCGTTGGTCGCATTTTATTTTCACCAGTTTCCCGTTTGGTTCTTTCTGACGAACCTGCTGGCAGTTCCGCTTGTGAGCCTGCTCGTAATCGGCCTGTTCCTGTTTCTTTTTGGAATCCTACTCGGTGTTCCGGCTGGTTTTCTGCAGCCGGTTTCTTCTGTGCTTTGGGCGTTGGCAGCCTTGTTTAACCGGGTATTGGAGGCTGTTCGTCTTTTGCCCGGTGGGGTTCGTGAGCTTTATCCCGATATTACGGCCGTATTTCTCGGTTATGCGTTTCTTGTAACCCTATGGATGTCTGTGCGCTTCCGCGTCCGTCGTGCCCGTGTGTACTGTATCTTGTTTCTGGCCGTTTGCGTGGGATGGTATCTCCGTCCGCGTACGGTCGTACCCGGTATTTGGTTTTACAACGATCCGGCATGTCCGGCCGTTCATTTCGTTTCGGACCGCAACCGCTCTTGTGTATGGACGGACAGTGTGTCCCGTTCCGGTGGCAGGCCGGCTGCTTTGTCCGAAGATTTCTGTATGCGGAACAGGATGCCTTTGCCCGATGTCTTGTTCGAAGGCATGTCCGTAGGTCCGGTCTCGTTGCATCGTTCCATCGTGACCTTCGGCGCCGGTCGTGGCGTGCTGTTGACCGATTCCATCTGGTCCGGAGTGCGGGCCGATGCTCCGTTGCCGGTCGGTTTCCTTTATGTCGGGCAACGGTGTCCGCTGTCGCCGGCTTCCGCTTCCGCCCTGTTTTTACCCGATTTGGTCATACTCGACATGCCGCCCGGCAGCCGGAGGGCCGAAAGATGGCGTTCGTTCTGCCTTGCCCGTCGCTGGACTGTATACGAACTGCGGAAAGACGGGGCCTGTTTCCTTCCGTATTCAGTCCTCTGTCCGAAGCCTTGAAAAATACGGGCCTTTTGTTTCGAAAAAGCAGGCTTGTATTTCGAAGCAGGTGTCCCGTATGCCCGGATAGGGCGGACGGGGATGTGTTTTGCCGCTTTCGGGAGGATGGTAACTTGTGGTTTCGATAAATTGTATTATCTTTGTTCGGAAACGGGCTGCCCGTCCCTGACTGAAGGACGGGTCTGCCCATTTTGTCATACAGAATGTAAACCGGTTGAATATGAATGAGAGTAAAAAGTTGAACAGTCTTAAAACAAAACAGATTCTTTTTGTATGCCTCGGGAATATATGCCGTTCGCCGGCCGCCGAAGCTGTGTTCCGCAGGGTGGTGGACGAGGCCGGTTTGGCGGATGTTTTAACGGTTGATTCGGCCGGACTTATCGATTATCACGAAGGTGAATTGGCCGATCCGCGTATGCGTATGCAGGCCGCCTGCCGCGGTTATGAACTGGTGCATCGTTCGCGTCCCGTTACGTCCGATGATTTTGTCCGTTTCGACTGGATTGTCGGTATGGACCGGCAGAATATGTCGCGGTTGAGGCATCTCTCGCCCGAAAACAGTGCGAAACTAATGCTTTTGTCCGATTTTCTTACGCAGCATGATGAGCCGATGATTCCCGACCCTTATTATGGTGATGAGAAGGATTTTATTCATGTCCTCGATTTGCTGGACGATGCTTGCCGGGGATTGCTGGTCTATTTGATGCCGTATCTCGCCGGTGCCGGAAAATAGGCGTTTCGACGTGTGCGTTGTGCATTTTAGGATGTGTGAGACGGTGTGCGGAGGATTTTTGTGGTTTCCAAGGAAAGATTGAGTGTTAATTTATTGTAATTAACACTTCCTGAAACTCTTTTGTATTCAATTATTTTTAACTTTGCTAATTAACTGTACTGTTATGGCCTGTTCGTTGTTCTCGTTGCGCGGCGGGTAGGTATGACGCTTGCAGTAAACCAACGGACAATCAATCTATTAAGAAACAAATAACACCTAACAATTATGGAAATGAACGATTTAAATTCAATTGTATCCCACTTTGCCATTAAGGGCACAGTTACAGAAATCAAACCCCTCGGTAACGGACTGATCAATACGACGTATAAAGTGTATACCGCAGAGCCCGACAGCCCTGACTATGTGTTGCAGAATATTAACAACGCCATTTTCCCGGATGTGGAAATGCTGATGGACAACATTATGGCCGTGACGTCGCATATCCGCGCGAAACTGGAGGCTGCCAACGAAACGGACATAGACCGCAAGGTGCTTTCGTTCGTGGCTAACAAGGAGAATGGAAAATATTACTACGTGGACAACGAGAAGTACTGGCGTGTGATGGTATTTATCCCCGAGGCCGTGACGAAAACCGGCGTAACTCCCGAAAGTTCGTACGAGGTAGGCGAAACATTCGGCAATTTCCAGGCCATGTTGGCTGATATTCCGGTTCAGCTCGGCGAGACCATCAAAGATTTCCACAACATGGAATTCCGTTTGCAGCAGTTGCGCGATGCCGTGAAGGAAGACCGTGCAGGCCGCGTGGCTGAAGTGAAGTATTATATCGACGAAATCGAAAAACGTGCCGAAGAAATGTGCAAGGGCGAACGCCTGCACCGTGAAGGGAAACTGCCTAAACGTATCTGCCACTGCGACACGAAAGTTGATAACATGATGTTCGATAAGGATGGAAACGTGTTGTGTGTCATCGACCTCGATACCGTTATGCCTAACTTCATCTTCTCGGACTTCGGCGACTTCCTACGTTCGGCCGCCAATACCGGTGCCGAGGACGACAAAGACCTGGATAATGTTAACTTCAATATGGAGATTTTCAAGGCTTTTACGAACGGTTACCTGAAGTCGGCCCGTGTGTTCCTGACTCCGCTGGAAATAGAAAATCTGCCGTATGCCGCAGCTTTGTTCCCCTATATGCAGTGCGTGCGCTTCCTGGCCGATTACATCAATGGCGATACCTATTATAAAATAGCATACCCCGAACATAACCTTGTACGTACCAAGGCCCAGTTCAAACTCTTGCAGAGCGTAGAAGAACACACGCCCGAGATGAAAGCATTTATCGAAACTTGCCTGTAAGGCACAACCGCATCATTATGAACAAATCTTTTATTTTGGTTTGTGGCATAACATTGGCATCACTACTCTGTGGTAGTGATGCCTATGCTTTAGACGAACCTAAAACTCCGTACTGGAGAGATATAAATGTAACGGGCATCAATCGTGAACCGGCCCGTACCGCATTTATGAATTATCCCACGATGGACGAAGCCCGCAAAGGAGTTTACGAAGCCAGTTCGCGTATGCAGCTTCTGAACGGAACGTGGAAGTTTTACTACGTGGACGCTTATGCCAAGTTGCCTGCCAATATTACGGATGCGGGGGTAGATACGAAAGAGTGGGCTGATATTCAGGTTCCGGGCAATTGGGAGGTTCAGGGACATGGTACGGCTATTTACGTAAACCATCCTTTCGAGTTCAAACCCCGCAACCCGCAGCCGCCGCAGTTGCCCGAGGAAACTCCCGTCGGTGTCTATAACCGGAAATTCACGGTACCTGCTGCCTGGGACGGCCATCATGTTTTCTTCCATCTGTCAGGTGCGAAGTCAGGTGTCTATGTCTATATCAACGGACACCAAGTCGGTTACAGCGAGAACTCGAAGACGACGGTCGATTACCTTATCAACAAATACCTGAAGCCGGGCGAAAACGAAGTGACACTGAAGATTTTCCGTTGGAGTACGGGTTCGTATCTCGAATGTCAGGACTTTTGGCGCATAAGCGGCATCGAGCGCGACGTCTATCTTTATGCGGAACCGAAAGCCTGCGTCAATGATTTCCGCATCGTCTCTACGCTCGACGATACGTATCGCGACGGAGTGTTCCGCCTCCATGCCGATGTGAAAAACCGCAGCGAAGAGGCAAAATCGCTTGCGCTTTCTTACCGTCTGGTCGATGCAAAGGGAAAAGAGGTGGCTTCGGCTACGAAGCAGGTGCAGTTGCCGGCCGGCCGCTACCAGACGCTTTCCTTCGAAGCCGGCTTGCCGAATGTGGCGAAGTGGAGCCCCGAAAGTCCGGAACTCTATAAAGTGTTTATGACGTTGACGGAAAACGGAAAAGTGACCGAAATCATTCCTTACAACGTCGGGTTCCGCCGCATCGAAATCAAGAAAAGCGACCGCGTGAACCTGAAAGGCGATTATTACACCTTGATGTATTTCAACGGGCAGCCTATCAAGTTAAAAGGAGTCAATATCCATGAACACAATCCCAAGACCGGGCATTACGTACCTGAGGAACTCATGCGGAAAGACTTCGAGCTGATGAAGCGTAACAACATCAACACGGTCCGTCTGTGCCATTA
>CATXZX010000008.1 GCA_958404085.1 uncultured Prevotellaceae bacterium
CGTAAAAGCCATCATGGCCGATAACAACATTACAAGATATACATTCATGTCCGCTGTTTTTTCCATTCTGATGTCTAATTTGATCGTTTATAATTCTCCATCGAGGCTATATGCGCCCCAGTTTCACCAGCAGATAAAAGCGCACTAAGTGTATCTGCCGTTTGATGCGCGACGGCTGTTTCAGCAGACGGTATGCAAACTCCAGGTTGTGGTCGACCCACCATTTGGGGGCGCGCTTCACGTGCCCCGTATACACATCGAAACTGCCTCCAAGCCCCTGATAAACGGCCGCATGGCGTTCCGACATCTCTTCCATCAGGAGTTCCTGCTTAGGCGACCCCATGGCCACAAACACCACGTCGGGCTTCTTGTCGACCACATCGGCTATGAGCGATGCGCGCTCTTCGGGTGTACGGATGTAACCGTTCCGGAAAGCCGCGATGCGGATGCCGGGAAAGTCCTGCTGCAGGCGCGCCACAGTCTCTTCGATTACTTCCTGCTTGCCGCCCACCAGATAGAACGACTTGCCGGAACGGTAGGTAGCGGCTATAATCTTCAGCCACAGTTCGCAACCCGGAATCTTCACGGCATCGGCACACCCGTGCTGCTTCAGCGCCAACACGGCCCCGGCTCCGTCGCAATAACCAATATTCCGATTGATAATATCGCGCGTCTGCGGCGTGGCGTGCAGTATTTTCTCCGCATTAATGGCCACCAAAATGCCCTTGCGGCCCTCTACGTAGCCCAACAACTCTTCGAACGAGCGAAAAGGATGCACCTTTACGCCGTTCAGCATCACTCTATTGTCTTCCATAATGTTTATGTGTATATATAAGCCACCCGCTACGCACCATTCGTGCGAATAAATGTAAGATTTGGCCTTACATTCGTGCGAATTTGTGTAGTCCGACAGCCGTTATTCGTCAAAATAAATGTAACTTTGCACATAACGAACGTGCAAATAAATGTATCGAGTATGAAAAGAATTATTATGAATCAGCTCATTGCATGGAAAGAATCACTCCAACGCAAGCCTTTGATTATAAATGGTGCCCGTCAAGTGGGGAAAACCTATATTCTGCAAGCCTTCGGACGGTTGCACTACCGCTCCGTGGCCTATGTCAATCTGGAGGGACAAAGCGAAGCGGCCCGCATATTCGAACACGACTTCGACATTGCACGCATCGTTCGCTCGCTATCAGCACTGTTAAGCGTACACATCGAACCGGCACACACACTGATTATTTTGGACGAAGTGCAGGAATGCCCCACAGCCCTGACAGTTTTAAAATACTTTTTAGAGAACGCGCCACAGTACCACATCGTCGTAGCCGGTTCCTTGCTCGGCATCTCGCTCCATAACCAAGCCTCGTTTCCCGTAGGCAAAGTGGACATGCTTCGAATGTATCCCATGACGTTTTGTGAATTTCTTTCGGCCATCGGACAAGATCCGCTGGCCAATCTGCTTAACTCGCACGACCTTGCGGCCATCAACACGCTGGGCGAACGTCTCACGGAGTGTCTGCGCCAATATTACTTTACGGGCGGCATGCCCGCAGCCGTCAAAGAGTATGTACGAACCCAAAACCTGACGGAAGTAAGGCGTTTACAGAAACAGATGCTATTCGACTACCGCCGCGACTTCTCCAAACATGCTCCCGCGGCACAAGTGCCACGCATCAACCAAGTGTGGGATAGTATTCCCGCGCAACTGGCACGCGAGAACAAGAAGTTCCTCTACGGAAGCCTGAGGAAGGGGGCACGCGCTTCGGAGTTCGAACTCGCCATACAATGGCTGCTCGATGCCGGACTGGCCTACCGCATTCACCGCGCCTCTTCGCCCACCCTGCCGCTCAAGTTCTACGAAGACACATCTGCCTTCAAACTCTTTATGCTCGATGTAGGACTGATGGGCGCTATGGCCGATACGCCAGCCGCCGACATATTGATAGGCAACAATGCCTTTACCGAATACAAGGGAGCATTGACCGAACTCTACGTTCTCACACAACTCATGCCCCTCGATATTCCCATTTTCTACCACAGCAGCAACGATTCGCGGGCCGAGGTCGATTTTCTGGTACAAAGCGGTTCACGCATCATTCCCATAGAGGTTAAAGCCGAAGTAAACGTCCGCTCCAAATCGCTCCACGCATACATTGACAAGCATCCCGCTCTGCGCGGCCTGCGCCTATCCATGCTCCCGGCCCTATCACATGAATGGATGGACAACCGCCCGCTCTATGCCCCGCCCTGCTGGCTGCTGCAAGAGTGATTTCTTACAACTCGCCCATTTTGCTCAGCAAGAGCCAAACGTTCACTTCCGATACTTCAACACACGGGCCGGGTTACCGCCTACAATGGCATAGTCGGGAACAGGCTTGGTGACGACCGAACCGGCACCGATAATCGCTCCACGACCTATACTTCCTACATTGGGACAGATGGTCACACGTGTGCCTATCCACACGTCATCGCCAATAGTCAACTTACTCTTAGGTAAATTTCCTTGACGCCCTATCGGAATGTCTGTACGAGTGTATACGTGCCCCCCCCCGATTAATATTATATCCTTAGCAGTCAATACATTACAACCAATTTCAACCTCGAAATTCTCCACGCGAAAATTACGACCGAGCCCAGAGTTGTCGCCGATGCTAATGCAACTTCCGTTGCCAATGTACACATGCGGCTGGATATTGACATTCTTCCCCATTTTGGTAAACAGCCGCCGGCAAAGCATTTGCCGGAAGCGGATGGAAAAACGCGCCACCGGCCGAAGCATCGGCGGACAGGGCAAGTGTTGGCCCACCAGATAATAAACGACTAATAAAAAGCGATGTCTCATCTATTCCATGACTATTTACAATCCTAACTTCTTGCGCATAGAAGAAGCTGTTACCAATTTATTTTCATCAATCCGCTTACCCCAAGCCAGAAGCGTTTCTTCCGTAAACTCGCAATCCCATCCCGGCATGAACGTCATTTCACCAAACACGACACGACCGTTCACCTCATACAAGTCGACACGAACAAAGTTTATATCCTGAGAGAGTTTCTTTGCGACCGACTTCATTTCCTCAAAACACGAAGGACAAGAAATTTCCTTCATATCACTATTTGTCCGAAACAACTCAGGATGTGCTATCCACTCCATATCATAAATCATTCGACTGTAGTTGTGGGTATTGAACTTACGATCGCTCACGACAAAGCAATAAAGAGGTTCTCCATTAAAACAATGGAACTTGTAATCAATCAGTGGCGCATCTGGCGCATCATTCTGCTTCAAAAGTTCTTCAACGATAATCTTTGATTCAATCGCCGCATAATGCAACTGTCCCGTCAATGCACCATAGGGATATTTCATCCATTTGTCAAACTGACGATTCACGGCGGCAACGTTCATGCTCCGTTTGTCGCGCACCAACATGTTCGACGTACAACCGTTGTTGGTTTTCATAACAAAACTTGCGGGCAAGGCATCGTAATTTATTTCAGACGTATCATCGTACACACCATACAAATGGGTCAACAACCGCTCGCCACAACGTGCGGCAACAAACTCACGTACACGATATTTATCGGCCAACCATGCCCACAAACTCGTATCGGCATTACAACTCATCCACATTATTTTATCATAGAACGATTGCGGATGCTTCCACTGTACGCAACGTTTGTAACGCGAGTAAAAACGAATTCCTAAAATATTTTTTTGCATATGTTTAAGAACACCGGCAAACGGCATCAGCAAATGATAAATTAATTGTTTCATATCTTTTACTTTTTAGAATTTAATAATGATGCATAAACAGACGAAAGTTTTTCGATTACAGGCAATGGAAAATAATTGACAGATACCTTACGATATGACTTTTTACCCATTTGTTTAAGTTTTTCCGAATCAGCAAGTACTGCTGATAAAAGAGAGAACAAGGCATTACGATCACCAGCTTCAAATAGCAAACCATCCTCTCCGTCCGCAACCAGCTCTGGAATCCCGCCCACACGGGTAGCAATAACCGGAACTCCATACGACATAGCCTCGAGAATAGACATGGGCAATCCCTCGGTATATGAAGGCAGGATAAAAGCATCGGACAAAGCAAACAATTCAGTTTTACGCCGTTCATCCACCCATCCTTCATAAATAACCATATCGGTCAAATGTCTTTTTTCCACAAAATCCTTCAATTGTTCTACCTCTCCATTTCCTCCTACATGTAAAAGCAGTTTACCATCAAAAACTTTACAATGCTCAGCTAATACATCCAGCAAATCGAATATGCCTTTTTTCTGAGTTATCAATCCGAGAAAGAACAGATGAAAACGTCCATCTTTATGCACATTTTTCGTTTGCATAGGTTCAGGAATAACATTGGGAATAACCACTACGTGTGAACCACCAACAATACCTTCAAACCATTTACGCCAGAACTCTGTTAAGACAACAATACAATCGGCTTGCCTAAGCCTACGACTAATTTTTTGGGGATCAGTTGCATAAAACTCTCTAAATCCTCCGCCATGAACATGCAATATTACTTTTCGACCGAAGATTTTGGCTAAATACAAAAAGTATGTCGAACGCCAAAAGTCATTCCTCGAAGCAGTATGAACATGTACAATACGTATTTCATGATGTAATGTCAATAAAACAGACATACGAACAAGGGCTTTCAGCATAACAAAAAATTTGGTTATACTCCCCCCCTTACGCGAATTGACAACACAACGAAAATCGTTGAAAACGTAATGTTCATAATTCCATAGCACTTGAGCTATACCACCGCGAGGTGGACGGAACTCGCATCCAACGGTCAGCACTCTGTCTGACAAGTTCTTCGATAACATAAAACACCCATTTAGAAATTCGTTAAACAACTGCCTTGTTTACAAAGGCCTTCCCACCCATAAAAGCGGAAGGCCCGTACAAAACACTCTACTCTTCGGGCGAAATCTCGCCGCCACCGCCACCATTTCCGCCACTTCCGTTCCCGCCATCTTTCTCGAGCAACGTACTGAACGAAGCCTTCAGGCGCTGGAAGCTCAAATTTTCCTTCACCAGCTGCACACGCATGGCAGCACTCTGCGAAAAGCGGACACGCACATCCTTGATTTTAGCTTCGGTACACTGTTCGGACGTAGGGGCCATCTCTCCGGAAAGGGTAAGCCGGAACGAACCCAGGTCGCCCAAACGCACACTGCGTCCTTCCTGAAGTTCACTGATTACTACACTCTGCAACGCATTGAGTACGGCCCGTATGTCGGCCGCCGAAACGGTGCTTTCCTTCTCGATGCGCTTACTCACATAATCAAGGTCTACAAACTCTCCGCCCGTAATGGTGGGTACATAAACTATCGCCTTTGTGACAGGATTCTTCGAAGCCTTTGGATAATACTTAATCATAATGTAACGGTTTTAAAGATTTATACTAATTCCCTCCAGGGAATGGAATGACTGTTTGTAAACCAACTTGAAAAACCGGCCAAAACTAGTCGCCGAGTAGTTTTTCCTAGTCGCCGAGTAGAAAATCCTAGTCGGCGACTAGTTTTTTCCGGTCGGCGACGACGTATTTTTATCTGAAATTGAATGCAAGGATTATCAGCGAGACCGCACACAGATAGAGCGTGTATTTGCCTCGGCCGCCATATTGATTGTATTTTTCCATTCCCCAAGCACACACAAGGAGGAACAGCGGGATGTCGGGCCAGTGGTAGCGGTCGTGCAAGGTCATGAATGTAAACACCATCATGATAATATTCAGCACGATAAAGACAAGGGGGGGCATCAGCGCCACGTCGTACCGGCGGAACACCACAAAATAGGCCGCATACAGGAAGAAGAACGACACACACATCTTGAAGAATGGCGTGAACGAATAGCGTGTGATGTAGGTGCGCTTCACCGCGTCGGTCGAAACAAAGTTGGGGATAGGGCCCACAACACCTGCCACCGCATTGGTGACGCTTGCCACAACGCCGCCCGAACGCGTGGTCTTGGCCTCGGCCATCTGCGACAATCCCTCGTAAGAATACCCTCGCTGCTCCATGATGGAACTTGACAACATGGGGAAAAACGGTAAAACAGCCAGAAGGACAACAGCAAACGACAACTTGAAATGGCGGTGAACAAAACGGCTTTTCAAAAAATAGTAGCTCAAAAAGGCCAACACAGCCGCATAGCCCAACGCCAAGCGGAACAGGAAGGTGGAGGCAATGCCCAGCACGGTCAATGCCAGGTTCCACACACGGCGACGCTCGTAGTACGCATAAGCATGATAAAAAGCAAAAATAACGCCGAATGCAAAGAAATTCTCCTTCAGTCCCGAGGACGACGTGTAGGCGGCATAGGGCATGATGCCCCAGAACAGCGCGGTCATCTTGGCCTCCGGCCGCTCCACAAACCGCCGGGCCAGACGGTAAAGCATACCGGCGCCCCAAGCCACTGCCAGGCCGTTGAACAATATGACCACATGCAGTCCGGCCTTTCCGAACAGCGAATAAGCAAACCACACGATGAAAGGGTATCCCCTGTCATCCATATCGGTCTGCCTCGACTCCCAAAAACGGAGCAGACTGCTAAAGGGTTCATTTCCGAACCGCTCACCAACAGAGCGGTAGAAACTGGCATCGAGCGCATTCGCTCCAAGCGGGTCGCCATATACCAGCGTATCGACTCCGCGCATAAGGAAGGCGAACAGCACATGGTAGAGGAACAGACACACGCACGTTGCCGTCGTAAACCGGTAACGCATCAACAGACCAACCACTCCCCATCCTGTAAAGAGCATCAACAACTGCAAACTCCAGTCGTACCAAGCGGGCTCGGCCGCATGGCGCGTCAGGAAGAAGAATGAAAAGAAAAGAAGGTAAAGCCCGAAGGGTTTATGGATGAAATTCGAGATATGTAGCATTCTTATGATTAGAGGAACAATAGGAAAACACAAATATTATTTAATGAGCCCTGATCGCATCCGCGTAAACCCCACGATGAGAGCATAGGTAAACCAAAACATGCGTCGTTTCATGGCAAAAAGACAGATGCGCTGCTTGAGCGGAATGCGGGCATAAGGATAACGTGACGAGGCCTCGCGGAAATAGGATGCGGAGAACTGCGTCATGAACCACGTTCTCTTTTCGCTCATGGACAAATCCGACAGAAACACCTGTTGCGAAGCTACTCGAGACATCCCCACATAATAGTCAAGCGCATAAAGTGTATCCTGCTCCGAGAAGCCTGCCTGACGTATCAAAACAGTCAAATTTCGGCTGAACTTCTCCACACGTTCCATGCGGTCAAGATGCACCACGCGGCTTTGACTGTCCATATTCACACGGTAGTGATAATAGGTGCGGGGGAAATAGCCTACGCGGTTGGCATGCAGATAAAAACGGAAATTGAAGATGAAGTCCTCGCCCATGTCATATTTGGACTCTATCGGATAGTTCACATGATTCGCTTCTATCACACTCCGCGCATAAATAGCCATACAGGCACTACCCCCCAACCGATAAGCATCGCTTGTACTCGTAAAAATATGGAGAGCGAGTTTATCAATTTCATTACGTTCAGTATAAAAACGGAGTTCGCCATCCAAGCTATTGGCTGTAAGGAATCTCCCTTCCTCGGTAAAGCGATTGCAAGTGAAACGCAGGGTGTCGAGCCCGTGTTCATCGGCCAGACGGCACACCGTTTCATAGGCCGATGTCTCTATATAGTCATCTGAATCAACAAAAGTAACATACTTTCCCGAAGCAAGTTTCAGTCCATCATTCCGTGCAAAACCGGCCCCCGCATTCTGTTTATGAATCACGCAGATACGTTCATCCTGCCGAGCATATTCATCGCACATTTCTCCACAACGGTCGGGACTACCATCGTCCACCAAGATGATTTCTAGGTCGCGCAGCGATTGGTTGAGTACAGATTGAATACAGTTATCCAAGTATTTCTCGGCCTTATAGACCGGTATAATAACAGTCAGTATGGGTAATGTTGCAATATTTGTCATAAGATTATAAGTTAGCGCTCAGGAAGCGCATGGAACGTTTTTTCCACTCCGTCCATTGTTCATCTATTTTATCCCATTCCACCTCCTCAATGACCTCGCCCACGGCTGAAGGATGCTCCACCACACGACCTGCTATACCGAATTGATTCACCAGACTATCAAAACGGGCGTTGCCACGCTGAGCGTTATAAAGGGTAAGGAAATCACGATGAAAAATGATTGAGAAGGCCGTTCCGTGAAACGAATCGGTCACTACGTAAGCCGTATCGCGGAACGAAGCCAGCCAGCGTTGCGGCGAGTCGGTCGCTGTCAGGCCTTGGTGTGCTGAAACAAGCTGAAGCGGAAGCCCCTTCTGCTGAGCAATGCGTTCGCACAAAGCACGTTTCTCATCATTCATATCCAGCACGTAGGCAAAGACAAAAGGCGAGCGCTTGGGCTCGTCCATACAAAGTGTCTCGTAATCGGAACGTGAAAGTAGAAAAACGGGGTCAAGCACCCATTCCGCCCGATCATAGCCTAAATGTTCACGACAAAGGGTCACGCCGCTTTCTTCTCTTACCGACACGGCCCGAAACTGTTTCACCAGCTCGCGACAGGTAGCCGTCTGGCGGGATGAAAATTCCCAAACAGATGCGCCGAACGAAGCGGCATAGGCCACCTTCGGTATATCAAAATCATAGGCAAAGCGGAAAAACAAATCCTCCACAAAGCGGTTGTAACGAGGCCGCCACACTTGGTCACTTCCTACAAGCAAGCATTCCAAGCCGAATTTTTCGATATCTTTCCGTAAATACCAAACACGCTGGGGTGAAACGTTCATCTGGCGTTGCATAAAGGTTTCCATTCCACAAGTTCGGCGTCCAATCATTGCAGGCGTTTCGGGAAAATCGGCTATACGCCCCAGACACATCTTTATCATATATTTTAGGTAAAGAACCAACCATCGCCAATAGGTCTGCTTCCCCACACGCAACGTCACGGGCTCGTGTCCCATCCGCCGCAACACGGTCTGAAGGGCATAGTTCTGTAAGATACCACCGTAATTCACGCCTAATGGTTGCGTGAGTATTCCTATTTTCATTGTAATTTATCTAAGTTTTAAACAACGTAATATAGAGGAAACCACCGTTCGTAAGCGCCCACACAACGTGGGACGGCACAGGTCCGCCACGCGTGCCGCTACGCTTTCCGAACTGCGGGCATAGAAAGCGGCGCGCTTTGCTGGTTCCGCACACGAACGCAACAGTGCGGGATTGCGGCGGCAAAGCTCAGCGTAGGGCGTGGCGTGCAGTTCGGCCCCAGTGGCATCAAGAGCCGTACGCCCGCGTTCCGTATTCACGGTAATGGCAGACACGCCGCGGTCGTCGTCCAGTTCGGGCATCAGCGACGCGATGCCCCACCAGTCACCCAGCGTCAGGTCGCTGCCGCTGCGCAACTCCTTGGCCGCACAAGCATAACAACTGGGACGCAGGTAGATGTCGGACAGAAAGCCACGCATATAGGCGTTGCGGGTCAGTACTTCAGAACGAAAAACTGTATTTTTGGCTCCGTGCCCACCGGGCACGGAGAGGGTGAGCGAAAAACTGAATTTTTTCCAGCCTAACCGCTTGTCGCGGAAGGAGATGTCCGCGATGCGGACATCGTCAACACGTAAAGGGTGAGCAGAAACTGAATTTTTTCCGTCGCCCTGACGGGCGACTTCCGCACATGTTTCGTGGAGATAGTTCCGCCACACACCCGGACTTGGCACGCCGTGGCAGATGAAGTCCACGGTCAGCAAATTAGGATAGTCCTTACGCAGGAAGCGCCGCAGGCCGGCCACCTGGCAGGGCGTGCCCGAAAATAGCACCTCGCGACCGGCTTTCAGAAACGCCTCGACCCGACGGAAACTATCGCCCATACGGCTCTGCACATATTTGGAACCACGGAAGGCGGCCAACCCCTCCACCGTTTCAGTGTAGCCGTGTTCCACTTCCCATGCTTCGTTGAACCGCGCACCAAACACCACGCCTCCACGCGCTATCACCCCCTCGGCCAACAGCGTAAACACGCCGCCCGAAGAACTCTGCCGACGGATTTCTTCATCGGGATTCTTGGCCGCATATACCGACTGCGGCTCACGCGCTGCCTCGCGGTGAATGACGGGGCAGACCTTCTCGCAAAAGCCGCAATCAATGCAAGTCTCTGTGTCTACATGCGGATAGAGGAAACCTTCCTCATCCTCGCACATCGCGATACACTGTTTGGGACAGCGTTGCACGCAAGCACCGCAGCCGCAACAATCTTTCTTATCGTTTATCTGTATCATTCAAAACCTAAATATTTCTTGGAAATAGCTGGAAACAGTTTCAGTCCCAGCACAACAAGGGCGACGTCTATGGCTAACACCACGGCCCACCTCAGCGTCCAACCCACATCGGGAAGCAACCGAACGGCCAATAGGATCACATAGCAATGAGTCAGGTAGACACCGTAAGAGATGCGGCCCAAATAGGCCATACACTTCACCGGAACGCTGTTCCAGCGGTTGTACCACGTCTCCATCTTCTTCGAGAACAACAGCAATATCAACAGAAAGGAATAGACAAAGGAGGACAGCTTGATGCCGAGGCCGTTTCCATGAAATCCATAGAGATAAAGGCTTTCTTTGTATTCCCACACCAGACTGCACAGTAGTAAAAGCAGAATCAACCGCAGAGGATAGGTCCGTTCTGTTTGAGCCAGGTAGATTCCCAGTACAAAAAACACGATCCAGAGCGGGAAGGGGCCGGCATATACCACCAACGGCAAACTATATCCTTTCACTGCAACAAGGAACGAGACCAGCAGAATGGATATACCGGAAAGCAAAGCTGCCGCCACCAATCCCGAACGCCTTACCGGCTTTAGAAAAGGCAAAAGCACATAATACTGCATAATAAGTAGCACGAAGTAGTAAACGCTATAACCGCATACAAATAGTTTAACAAACTCTAATGCAATTTTACCCCCCCCCGAAGATCATTGTGACAGAAAAGAGCGGAAGCGACCATATCAGGCAGGGCACATAAACCCTGGGTATCTGTTTTTGCCAAAAGGCCAGGCGTTCGGCTGTTGTGTCCAACGACTTACGACTCAGGAAATAACCCGAGATAGCAAGGAAGATGGGAACAGCCCCATTCAACAGCTGGCGTACCAAAACAGCCCAATCCACACCCATAACCTCAAACCGGACATTGAAGAATGTATGAATGGCTACAACCATCGAAATGGCTACTCCGCGTAGGAAATCAAAATATGTATTACGCATCATTTCTTTTAAAGGAGTGATAATTCATCTTATTTTCTGCATCAACAGATTAATCGGTTTCATAAACAGCGTACGCTCATTGTCGTTCATACTGAACCGCCAGAACAGCGGGAGATAAAGCGCACTGAACAACAAGCCTGCCGCACCAAAACGCGGAACGCTGAGCAGGTCGATGTGTGCTGTTTCAATAAGTGCGAGGCTCGCGCTGCCCACCAACAGGGGCACCACGCTCATACGACCTATCTCACGCCAGAACGTGCCGATGGCAAGGCTCTGCTTCCGCCGGTAATAGATGTTCATAATGACTATCTGCCCCACCGTCAGCGCTACTGCAGTGGCCACGGCGCAACCTATGCCGCCATAGTATCTGGTCATCGGGATGCTCAGTCCCAGACTGGCCAGCGCTATCACGATGTACAACACGCTACGGAACTTCATCTCGTTGCGTGCCTGCAGAATGGTAATACCCAGATTCTGAATCAACGGGACCGTCAAGGGAATGAAAAAGAGCAAGGCGATGACGTAAGAATCTTCGTACCCTTCGCCGGCCCATAAGCGAATGAACGGACGACCGAACACGATAAAGGCGGTAAGGATATAGGCCATCACGATGTACTGCATGCGACTCGTGCGGATAAACAGGTCGGACACGGCACGACGGTCGTTACCCTTGGCTACCATCGAAGTAACGCGCGGAAGAAACACGCTGCTGATGGCCGTAGAAAACATCATATACATCTGTTGCAACTGGATGGCCACCGAATAGACGGCAATGGCCACCGCGCCCTTGTAGATGCCCAAGACAAACTGCCCCGTACTCCAATAGATACGGTCCATAATGGCATTCAGGAATATCCAGAAACTGTAAATGCTCACCTCTTTGAGAAACGCCCAACGGAAACGAGCAAAGCGAACGTAGATGTGTAGTCGATGCTTGCAATACCAATAATTGATAAGCAACGTGACGACGTTGAACACCGTTGTCACCACAACCATAGCTACAGCCTTATAGCCCACCACCAATAACGCCACCATTACCACGGGGTTCAGAACGCCACGCACAATGCTTACGATACGCTGGAACACAAACCGCTCATACGCCGTCATGATACTTCCCCATATACTCATTGGGAAGGTAAATGCCAAGTTAAACGTCATCAGCCACAACATAATGCGTGTACGCTCCACTTCTGCAGTCGTCATCTTAGCGGAGAACAATCGATCCACATTCAGTGTAAGCACACTACCAGCCACCACAGCCACCACGCCGATACCGACATATAGCAGCAGGAACATACCGAACATCTCTTCCTGCTCACGCTGTCGTCCCTCTGCCCGAAACTTGGCTGTATAGCGTATGATTGCATTGCCAAAGCCCAAGTCCAATACCGTCAGATAGGCGATGATGCTCGCCGCCAACGAATAAAGACCAAACTCCGACTGCCCCAGCATGTGCAGCATGTAGGGCGTGTAGATAAGCCCCACCACCATATGGAGTACAATAGACACGTAATTCAAAGCCGCGCCGGCTTTCAATTCATTAATTGCCATTACTTCTTTAAATCTAATTCATCATATTAGGACACTCGTTTTGATGGCCTCAGAACGAGTCCCGAAGACGAGTAATCCTTTCTTCATAATATAAATATATTGCTCCCAACCTCTACTTACAATCCCTCAAAAATGAAAGTTGTTTTAAAAATGGAGTTGCAACTCCATGTATTTTATCTACCGCTACAATCGTGTCTGGAGGCATAAACCGCAGGGAGAACTCAAATTGGACGGAATTCATCTTCGCGATTTCGCCGTCCGTATATTTGGTCTGAAGCAGTTGTTCGGGATTTGCCTTGACGGTATCGATAAAGTCCCCCATAAGATGTACGATCTTGTTGTACTTCATCGTTGCTTCAGCAGCTGTACCCGCGGTGGTGATGCCAAGACCGGGGCCTATATAAGATGTCCCGTCGGCCAGCTCGACAATCGTGTTGATACGAGCCTTTCGCATCTCGGCAATCTGCGGCGAACTAAGATTTACGGTCGGTTTTCCCGGTACTTTCCATGTATCTATCAGCTCCGGCCAATTATCGTGAAGGGTCTGGAGTAAACTTTTGTCGGACCATGAACCGTGCGGTTTGACATCTATCATATAGACCGCATCGTCCGTGACGTATGCAAAGAGTACCGGGCCCGTCCGCTTTATGAATCCGTCTGCTCCAGTCGCATCACCGAGATGGAAATGATGAATCGACCAACTGTACAGCAACTCATCCTCTGTCGTAAGCCGGTTCACGCTCTTGCTCTGATGCGGAAACAACGATTCGCCCTTCCTGATTCTATCTTCAAGAATCGCCAATCCGTTCTGTAAATCCGGTGGGCAGACAAAACCTGCCGCCTTTTCTATCCTCCGCGGTTTCATCTGAATGGTACGGAGCGATACCGTGAAATACTTGAACGGAAGATCC
>CATXZX010000009.1 GCA_958404085.1 uncultured Prevotellaceae bacterium
TATCTTTTTATGGACTACCCGCTATCGCGGACGGTTGTACGGGAAAACCCGTCATTCTGGTTCTCATCAACGGACGTCCGCTCTCCATCAACTGGGCTAACAACTTCACGCCCGCCATTATCGAAGCGTGGTATCCGGGTTCGCAGGGCGGCACAGCCATTGCCGAAGCCATCTTCGGCGATTACAACCCGGGCGGCAAACTGACTGTCACTTTCCCCAAGACTGTCGGACAAATTCCCTTCAACTTCCCGGTCAAACCCTATTCGCAAGTAGACGGAGGCCGGAACAAGGGTCTGAAGGGCAACATGTCGCGCAACAACGGCGCCCTCTATCCCTTCGGCTACGGCCTGAGCTACACGACGTTCAAGTATTCGGACATCAGCCTGTCATCGAAAACCGTCACCCCGCTGCAACCCGTCACCGTACGCTGCAAGATAACCAATACGGGTAAACGCGAAGGCGACGAAGTCGTACAGTTGTACGTACGCGACGTACTCAGTACAGTCACTACCTACGAAAAGAACCTTGTCGGATTCGAACGCGTACACCTGGCTGCGGGCGAGACGCGCGAAGTGTCCTTCACCATCCAGCCCCGCGACCTGCAACTGCTCAACCAGGACAACCACTGGGTGGTAGAACCCGGCGATTTTAAAGTCATGGTAGGCGCTTCGTCGACCGACATCCGCCTGAACGACCGCTTTACGGTGACAAACTACGGAGAAAGTACCGTACAGAAACAGGCCGAAGCCCTGCCCGTCATAGCCAGTGCCGGAAACGAAACGGCCGCCCTGACGCTGGACGGCAAGAACACGACGGCATGGCACGCCGACGAAGGAGCATACATCACGTACAGCCTCGAAAGCGGTGCCGCCCCCGACCAGATAGGAATAGCCTGGAAGGAATGTGCCAAGAACACGGAGTTCGAAATACAGTTGTCGGGCGGCGGAGGCCAGTTCCTGACTGTATTTAAAGGTAAGATAGACGCAGCCGACAACACGCTGAAGACTTACTCATTCAAAGGAACGACGGCAAGCGATGCGCGTATCGTCGTCACAAAAGGAAACGCGCTCATTTCAGAAGTAAAAATAAAAGAACTGAAAAAATAAAACCGCACACAACGGTCGCAAAACCTGACCGGCAGGGAAAACGAAGTCCCGCATGCCGATGGATTCACGACGGAAATCCGAACCTCGGCATGCGGGACTTTTCTGTATCCGTACCCCGGCCGTACACTATCCGGGAGAGGGAGTCCGAATCCGAGGCCTTGCAATTCGAACCGAGTGGCTCGTATTTCAAAAAATCAGGCCTGAAAGACGTACGTCCTGCGCCTGGATGCCGTTTGCCGCACTTCATGTTTTTTTACCGGACTGCAATAATCGGCTACAAATTTTATCAGTTTAGTAAAAATATGTACATTTGCAGCATTCTAATTCTGAGCTTTTTTCATGAAACGCTATTCAAGACAATCCCGACTCTTCGGTATGCTGATGTTGCTGCTGACCTGTCTCGCATCCTGCTCCACGGAAAAAAGAGCAAGCCGACAGAGCAACGACTTGCCCCCCATTTTTCCGGATTATACCGACATTACGATTCCTAAAAACATAGCCCCGCTCAATTTCTGCGTACCGCAAGCCGAAGAAGTGACCGCCACGTTCACGCTGAACGGCAAAGAACGGATGCGGGCCAGCGGAAAAAACACGATCCGGCTGGATATGGACAAGTGGCATGCCCTGCTTGCCGAAGCCGAAGGACAGGCCATCGAAGTGCAGGTGTCCGTATGGAACGACCGGAACCCGGAAGGCCTTGCGTACCGCAGTTTCCGGTGGCACGTAGCCAAGGAAGAAATTGACCCGTGGATTGCCTACCGCCTCATCCCGCCCGGTTATGAGCAGTGGAACAAAATAGGTATTTACCAGCGTAACCTTGCTTCCTTCGACGAGAAACTTATTTTCAGCAACAAACAAAACGACAACGGATGTGTCAACTGCCATTCGTTCAACCAGAGCAACCCGTCGCAAATGATGCTACACGTACGTAGTGCAAAGGGCGGTACGCTGATTGCCAAAGACGGAAAAATACAGAAAATAGAACTGAACAAGCTGCCTCCCAACATGAACGGGAGCTATCCGGCATGGCATCCGGGCGGACGTTTCATCGCTTTTTCGTCCAACGTCACACGCCAGTCTTTCTACTCGTACAGCCGCGAAAAGATTGAAGGTTACGACCTGGAGTCGAACCTGATTGTCTACGACACCGAAAAGAACAAGGTCATCACCGACAAGCGCTTTACAGAAGAAACGAACTGGGAAACGTTCCCCTCCTTCTCGCCGGACGGCAACTACCTGTACTATTGCACGGCCGTGGCCAAAGAAATGCCCAAAGAACGCAAGCAACTCATGTATGCGCTATGCCGTGTCCCGTTCAACGCGGAAAGCGGAGAGACCGGATTCCCCATCGACACCATCCACAATCCCTACGAATCGGGAGGAAGCGCGTCGCATCCGCGCGTATCGCCAGACGGGCGCTACCTGATGTATACCGAAACGGAATACGGTACGCTGCCGCTATACCATAAAGAGTCGGACTTGCAGATGATAGAACTCGCAACCGGAAAAAGAATCGACACATCCGTACTGAACAGCAACGATACGGAAAGTTATCACGTATGGAGCCGGAACGGACGTTGGGTGATGTTCTCGAGTAAACGTATCGACTCGCGCTACACCCGTCTGTTTTTCAGCTACATGACGCCCGAAGGACACTTCAGCAAGCCGTTCCTGCTGCCACAGGAAGACCCAGGCCTCAACACCGAACGCCTGTACGCATTCAATGTACCAGAATTTATAACCGGAGAAGTAAAACTCAACAAAGATGAAGCTGCCAAACTTTTTAGCGAATAAGCACCTGCAAGACCTGTTCATACCCGCATTCGCCATCATAACCGTTGTCATAGCCTATGCGTCGGCTTATCCGTACAGTCCGGAGAACATCGAATTCAATACGCTCTACCTGGGTACGGCCGACTACTGGAACGACAAACTTTCGAACCCGGCCGGTGTGTCGAACCTGTTGGCATGCTTTATCCAGCAATTCTACCGCTGGACATCGGCAAGCGTCGCGCTGCTGCTCCTTTTCCTCGTGCTGACAACGTGGCTCTGCGCACAGGCCTTGGGACGTATCGGACTCCGGAACAATTGCGTCGCACTTATTCCGGCACTTGTGGCTTCTACGATGTACCCCGTCGGCGCCGAAACCGCCGTACAATGCCTGTTTTTCTGGCTATTGCTCTACATTTATACCCTAATACCCCGCTTCAGGCCGTTCTATGCCTGTCTGGTAGGAATCGCAGGCTACGCCTTGCTGCCGTGGACCATCCTGCTCTGCTGGATGCTGGCCACGGCATTCATAGAAGGTGTCCTGTTCAAAAAGCCCAAAGGGTGCATCGGACAACTCGTTGCCATCCTGATTCTGGCTGTGCTTCCCTCGACCTGGAACGAAGTTGTCGGTTTCATTCCATTCGGGAAACGTTACTTAGGATCTGCACCGATACTGCCCGCCATACTGGCCTACGTACTCCCCCTCCTGCTGGCATGGTCGGCCAACCGCCTGAAACAGGCCACGAAGCATGCCGCCAGCCTGCTCATCGCACTGGCCGTAACCGTCGGGAGCGTTTTCTATACGCTAAACAAGCCGGAATACAGGGCTAACGAGATTCTAGCCAAACTGACGAGCCTTGCAAACAAGGAAGAATGGCACGAAATACTCAACGAAATACAGTACGAAGACTGCAACCAGCCTATTTACCTCCGGTACGCCCTGCTGGCTGAAAACGCGTTGGGCACTTTGCCCCAGCACTTGTTTTATTATCCCGTCACATCGAGCAAAGACTTCCTGTTCCAGCACGACGGAAACCTTGTCGGCCTCGATTTCAACCGCCACTTCTACCAAAATATAAACGTGCCGGACGAATGTTTTCACCTGAGTTTTGAATATGCAACCCGAAGCACGGACTGTTTCTCGCTTGGCGCGCTGCGCAACATGACGACCTATGCCATCCAGACCGGCGACACGGCTGTCGCATCGAAATACATCCGGGTTCTGAAAACCAGTACCCTGCACGGAGACTGGGCCGCGGAAAAACAGGAAGAACTCGGCCGAGCCATCGTAAACGAACACAAGACACGGAGCAATACCTTTGTAGGAGCGTTGCCCTTCATCGGTGAAATGGTTCTCCTTGTGGATGAAGACAGAAGTAATACGCGCCGGATGGAATATTTGCTCTGTGCCCTGTTGCTCGAAAGGCAACTTACCTCGTTCGGCAACATTCTGAAAGCATCCAAACTATACCGGAACGAGCCCTTGCCGCAACCTTATGCGGAAGCGGTTGCCATGTTGGCGATGAGTGTGGACCCGTCGCTTCGCACGCTCTTCCAATACGATCCGAATCTGGAAAAAAGTTTTAGCGCCTTCATGCAACAAAAAGAAAGCGGACAAATCTCGCCGGAAACAATGGAACAATCTCATTCTTACTGGTACTACTTCTTCTTTGCGCCGCAGCAGCCCTCAACAAACAACATGCAGTAACACAATTAACACGCCACGGTATGAAAAAAGTCGGCATTCTCCTCTGTATTCTCATTTTCAGCATTCAGGTTCAAGCTGTCCTGACCATCGACCGGAACAAAAAGTACCGCATTCAATGTCTGAGCTATTCCGGTTACATCCAGTTGGGAAGCGAACACAACTTCAGTACCGCCATTTATCAAAACACGGCCGCCGAAACACCCGACGATGCTTATTGGTACCTGAACCGCATCAGCGAGGGCATCTACACCATCCGGAATGCCAAAACAAACCAATACATTACGTACACCGGCGAATACTCGGGCAACGACATACGCTACATCGGACTACAAAGTACGCCGGGCGGGACAGCCTCGCAATGGAAAATCGAACAATCCGGAGACAATGCCCTGAGCATAACAAGCGTTTCGAACCCTTCACACCGTTTCAATGTGCGCTCGGGGATTCCGCATGTAGTCGGGACGTACCATTCGACAGGCACACCTGCGTCCAACGAGCTATTTACTATCTACGACGAAAAAGGAACGGCCGTAACCGACCAGACCGGCGAAGGCATAAACCCGCAATACGGCACGACCGTCAATGGTTTCTTCTGGGAAAACACGGGACTCGCCGTTCCCGTCGTCTTCACGACCGACATGGAAAACCCCGTTCTGTATGCCATACAGAACAACCGCTCCGGTAAATATGTCGCCGTCGGCACACAGGGAGAACTGACACAAAGCGAAGGAATCGCAACCCGCTTCTTTTTTGTAGAGAGTGCGGACGGAAGTTTCGTAATCTATACGGAAGACAAAAAAAGCCACATAACGGGCAAAGTTCCGGCCAAGGACATCGAAACTTCCTACGTGACGCTGGCCGACGGAGCCCCGGCAGAAGGCGACGACACATGGGTTTTCAGTCATGACGCCGATTCCGAACACAAGGGATACGTACTTGCCATCAAAAACTGCGAAGCCAATTTAGCGGCATACGAAGACGCTCCTTACTACTGGGACGGTTATCATTACTGGAACGATTATGCTTCGCAACACATCGGTTTCTATACATCCGGTGACGCCGGCAATACCTTTACCCTCTATTCTTCGGACACACGCCACCAAGATATGCTGAAAGAGCAGGGCATCAATGTCCCCAACCCCGACGAAGCTCAGGTCGGCAATGCCCGCTCGTGGTTCAACAAGCTCAGCATCGGAGGAAAACAACCCGTTTACGACAATCTCTATAAGACATACATGCTTCCCGTAAGCACCTATTACCGAAATGGTTCCGACTTTTCGGCAACCGTAGCCTTCGATTTGGCAAGCATCGGCAAGTATACCGTCTGCATAGACGGAAATCCGGTAGAAAATGGTTCGTCGTACAATTTTTCGGCCATCAAGGGCGGACAATCATACACGATAAGCATCCTCGACGAGCACGACACAAAGATTGCCAGCTCCCCGATAACCTTTACATTCCTGCCCATTGTCGAAATCACGGGAACTTCTTTCACGGGGAGCTATTATCTGCCGGGAACCATCCGCGTCAATGACCCGAGCATCGCCGGTATCGACTCCGTCTACCAAGCCGCTTTCCGCCACCGCGGAGCTACGGCCGCATCGAAGCAGAAAAAATCGTACGCCATCAAACTGAGGGATGAAAAGGGCAATTCCTTTGACCGCAGTTTCTTAGGTCTTCGTTCCGACAACAACTGGATTCTGGATGCCATGGCCATCGATCCGGCCCGCATGCGCAACCGCGTCTCGACCGACCTGTGGAATGATTTCTCCACTGCGCCCTACCACAAAGTCTACGAACCGAAAGCCATAAACGGAACGCGCGGAAAATTTGTAGAAGTGCTGCTGAACGGCTCATACGCCGGCCTTTATTGCATGACGGAAAAAGTAGATCGGAAACAGCTCAAACTAAAGAAAATAAAACCGGCTGCAAACAAAAACGAAAAGGACACCATCCGCGGTTCCCTCTACAAGTCGTCTTCGTGGAGCTACTCCGTATTTATGGGACACTACACTGACAATTCATACTACCCTCTGAGTACAGCATCCAAATACAACAACAATTCATCGACATGGGACAGCTGGGAACTGAAATATCCCGATCTGGACGACGGAGAAGCCATCGACTGGAAACCGCTGTATGATGCCGTCAACGTAGTAGCCTCATACCGGAACGACAACTTCCAGAAAAATGTCGACAAATACTTCGATATTCCCGTATGGCGCGACTATTATCTGTTTGTCGAGCTACTTTTGGCCACCGACAACCACGGAAAGAACATGTACGTATACAACTACAACCAACAAGAGTCGCCCAAGACCAGCCTGACGCCCTGGGATCTGGACGGAACATGGGGCAGACGATGGGACGGAAGCAACAGCCTGACCAGCGACGCGACCAAAAACTACGTCACCTTCATTACTACGTACGAACACGGCAACCATGCGCTGTTCAAACGCATGGCCGAACTGGATTACGACAACTGGAAAAGCAAACTGGCCCAACGCTACACCGATTTGCGCAACAACGGTATGTTCAACACCCAGAATCTTATCAACCGGTTCAACGAGTATTTCACGCTCTTCCACGAAAGCGGTGCCGACAACCGCGAACTTAAACGCTGGAACCGAAAGGACATCACCTTCAACTTTGCTACCGAGAAGTCGTACATCAGCAATTGGATTACCCGACGCATCAACGCGCTCGACAAAGTATACGGCTACGACCCCACCGGCATCGTCGATACCCGCGACAGCGACTCATTCACGGTTACGGGCGGTCCGTCCGAAATCAGCATCCAGACCGACAAACCCTGCAAAGTCCGCATTTTTACCCCCGCGGGCATTCTGGTGCAGCGCATCGACGTCCAACGAGGCGTAACGCGCATCGGAGACATGGCATCGGGCCTCTATATCGTAAACGGAAAGAAAGTCTTTGTCCGGTAACAGACAGACGGTCCCTCCACCGCCCCGCTCCGGACACTGCACAGCCTCATAAAACCAAACATAAACATGCAACATACAAACAAAATCCAGAACAAAAAAAGCCCTAAGGACCCCGTTGCCCCTAAAGCCGCTCCCCGAGAGCGGAACGGGCTGAAGATGCTGGCCGATACCCCGTTTTTCCTCCTCAGCTGGCTGCTCTTCACGCTTTTCGGCGCATGCGTCTACGGAGACGTATTCTATATGTGCGAACAATACGGTTTCTTTGCCTTCGACCGCACCCTCATGCAACACCTCCTCGACACACCTTTCGGCTGGTACGTATGCTTCGGACGCATGTTGCTCCTATCCTTCAAATGGCCCCTGCTCGGATCCGTCCTCTGGGGTGGCCTCCTGGCCCTCATCACCCGCCTCACGGCATACACCTTCCGGCTGCCGGCCCGCTTCAAGGCCCTGTCGTTGCTGCCTGCCGCCGGCATCGTGATAACCCTCCTGCACAAAGACCTGAACCTTTACTACCACGGCGAGCCCGCCTTCGCCTTCCTGCTTCCGCTGACCGTGCTGTTCCTGCTCCTCCTGACGGCTACCGGTCGTCGGCTGCACACCCGTTTTCCCCCCCCCGCCGCTCCGGCTACGCAACCGGGCCTCGCGGTCCGGATTGCCCAGCCACTCCTGCTCATCGCCACAATAGCCTGCCTTTCGGCCGGAGCCTTCATGTTTAAGGAAAACGTATTGCTGACGGCCCGTATGCAGCGCCTCATGCAACAACAGGACTGGGACGGCATCATAGAAACGGCCCTCAAGGCCAAAGCCCCCAGCCGCCCCGTGGCCGCCTACTATGCCATGGCTCTCGTCCATACCGACGGACTGAACGACCGGCTCTTCGACATCCACTACCAGTATCCCCGGCTCAACATCCGTAAGAACGGACAGCCCGACCTCGGCGGAGAACTCTACCAGCATGACGCCAACTTCCACGCCGGCCTCATCCAGACTTCATACCACAACGCCCTGGAATACCAGCTCATGAACGGGACGAGCATCGACAAACTCAAACGCCTCTTCCTCTGTTCCCTGCTCAGCAACGAACAGTCCTTGGCCGAAAAGTACCTGCACATCCTCCGACAAGTACCGTTCGAAAATGCGTTCTGCACCAACTACGCCCCGATACTTGCCGACCGCAGCCTGCTGGCGTCCGCCCCCGAACTCAACAGAGTACTCGAACTAAGTCCCACGGAAGACGCATTCGAAGCCGACTTCCAGGCGCCACTCTTCCTCGGCTACAACGTCGTACGCCGCACGGGCCGTAGCAGCCGCGCGCTCGAGGCATCGCTGGCCGCCTGCCTGTATGCCAAGCTCGTCCCGGCCGCCGTGGAACGTGCCGGCTCGCTCGGAGGCCGCGCGCCCAAGAGCGTTGAAGAGGCGGCCGCATACTATGCCACCCAACACCCCGACATGCTGAAGGGCAGCCGGTTCAGCCCCATCATCCTCAATCGGATGCAGAATTTCTTCAACGAATCGCGAAACCTGAAGGCCGACAAACGCGAAAAGGCCAGGTTGTTGAAAGACAACTACCACGATTTCTACCCTTATTACTATTTTTACGAAAATCTGCCCGAGGCCGATACCCCCCAACAAACCCAAGAAAACAAAGGAGGCGTAAACTGATGAAACCATTCTCCCTACTCTTTTTGCTGACCGCTCTGCTTATCGCTACCGGATGCGGCTCACCCGATATTCCAGCCCAATACGCCCCGTCCGAAACCCGTCTGAACCTGTATCCGGACTACACGGGCGGTATTACGATTCCGCCCAACATCTGTCCGCTCAACTTCCTGGTGCGCAACGAGGGAGACCGCTTCATAGCCGTACTCAGCGGAAAAGACAAGCAACTGAAGGCCGCCGCCCGGGCCGACGGTAAAATCATCTTCGACGAGGCCAAATGGGACAACTTGCTCGCAGCAAACCGAAACGGCAAACTGACACTCACCGTCTACGCCGAGACGGAAAGCGGCTGGGTACGCTATCCGGACGAAACCATCCGCGTGGCGGCCGAAGAGATAGACCCTTATCTGTCGTACCGGCTCATCGAGCCCGGTTACGAACTATACCGACAGGTAGGGCTCTACCAGCGTAACCTGACGAACTACGAGGTAAAGACCATTTACGAGAATAACCGTACCTTCGATGCCGCACACAACCACTGCGTCAACTGCCACAATTACCAGGCCTACTCCACCCGGAACATGCTATTCCACGTCCGCGGCATGCACGGCGGAACACTCATCGCCGCAAACGGAAGTATCGGAAAGATAAATCCCAAGAACGATTCCATTCTCGGCTCGGCCGTCTACCCGTCGTGGCACCCCACGCAACCGTGGATAGCCTTCTCGTCGAACAAGACGGGACAGACATTCCACATGGCCCACTCCGAGAAGGTGGAAGTAGTCGACACATCCTCCGACCTCATCTTCTACGATGCGCAGGAGCAGACCGTGAGCAACATCCTGCGCACCCGCGAGACCCTGGAGACATTCCCCTGCTGGCATCCCGACGGTACGCGGCTCTACTACTGTGCCGTCACGTTACCGGCCTTGGCCTCGCTGCCCGACTCCCTGCACGCCCGTTACATCGTAGCCCATTACGACAGCATCCGCTACAACGTCATGCGCATCGACTTCGACCCGTCTACGCGCCGTTTCGGCACACCGGAGGTCGAAGTAGACTGCCAGTCGGCCGGAAAGAGCGCCAGCGTTCCCCGCATCAGTCCCGACGGCCGCTACCTGCTCTTCACCCTGGGCGACTACGGACAGTTCCACATCTGGCACAAGAGTGCCGACCTCTACATCAAGGACCTCCGGAACGGCGAGGTACGACGCCTGGACCATGCCAACAGCGCCGACGTGGACAGCTACCATACGTGGAGCAGCAACGGACGCTGGATTGTGTTCAGCTCGCGACGCGACGACGGCTCCTACACCCGTCCTTACATAGCCTACTTCGACCCGGCCGGACAAGACGGCAAGGCCTTTATGCTGCCGCAGGCCGATCCGGAACAGAACCTCCTGCTGCTGAAGAGCTACAATGTACCGGAACTGACGACAGACGCCGTCATGCAGACACCCGAGGACTTCCGGAAGGTCATCTACGAAACCGAAGCGAAACCCGTAAGCTACAAATAAGACACAACTCCGTGTTATTTTAAAAAGCGAGGCCCGTCTTTTCGAAAACAGGCCTCGCTTTTTTTACAGCAATCCATGCTCGGCGAAATACCGCCAGAGCGGCGCCGCCATAAGTGCCTGCTTGATGTCGCCGGCAAGCAGCAAACTCCTCACCTCGTCCACACTCAGGAAGTGAACGCTGATGTCCTCGGTAGCCTCAGGGTCCGGATCCGCCAGCCGGCGCACCCCCTTCGCCACAAACGTATGGCTCAGGTTGTTCATGGCACTGGCATTGGCCGACAAAGCCATGTAATAAGTCCATTCGCCCCCGCCGAATCCGGTCTCTTCGAGCAATTCGCGCCGGGCTGCCTCCAGCGGTTCCTCGCCGGCCTCCATCACTCCCGCACACAACTCGTAACACGTCCGGCCCAGCCCGTGGCGGTACTGCCGCTCCATCAGGAAACGCCCGTCCTCGGTCAGGGCCACTACGTTGACCCAGTCCGGATATTCCAGCACATAGTATTCCTCGTTTTCCACCCCGTTGGGCAAACGCACATGGTCGCGCCGTGCCGTCAGCCACGGCCGCCGAAACAGGTATTCGCTCGTCAATACACTCCAGCTACGCTCGTCTTTCTTTTCCATCGCCTTACTTTCCTCCTTCCATCACTTCCAACAAGGTGGGTATACCCACCACTTTATCTCCGAAGAGCGCCAGCAGCTCCTTGTTCAGTGCCGCGCCCTGCTCCGTGTGCCAGACATGCAGCCTGCCGCTGTCCGCCACTTCCCATTGCAGGGAGTAAGCCTCGCTGTCGTCCTCGCGGTGGCTCAGCACGCGCAACATGCGCGGAGACTCCAGCGTTCCATGGTTCAACACCTCGGGAATGTAACATTCGTTCATCCAAATCTTAAAATTTTCGGCCACATCCGTGTCCACTACGTACGTTGTATTATAAATCAGCATAATTTTATGAGATAAAACTTTGTCATTCTATTTTTATTTTCTACCTTTGCCCTCGAAAGAATTACACCGGGGCATTAGCTCATCTGGCTAGAGCGTTTGACTGGCAGTCAAAAGGTGGCAGGTTCGAGTCCTGTATGCTCCACTCGGAATGCAACTCCCGGCACAGCGCATACGCTGCGGGATAAAAACAAAAGAACAGCAATGGATTGATTTCGGTTCGAAACGTTCCATTGCTTCTTTTTTTATTTCCGTCCGAGGCCTCCGCACCGCGCTCAGCCCCATTTGTTCCGTCTGCTTTCCGTTCTTTTTCCGTTCCATCCAACGCATATTTTCAGTTCACAGGGACAAAGATAGCGAAAGGCGGGCTATATGTCAAATGAAAACCTTGTTTTTAGATTTGAGATGGCCGCAACGCTGTCTGTCTGCGGACAACGATACTGAAGTAAGCCCGTTCGGCCGCATAGACCGGTACACACGGCCCGATAGATGGCGGGAAGCATCAAAAAATATTCCGGAAAGCCCCGACTGCGGCCTTCCGGAATATACATGCACCGGTTTAAAGAACTAAAATCCTATTCGTTCCGGATTACCTGGGCCGGATTCTCGCGCATGGTCCGCGCCACTTGCAACACAACCACCAGCGCCACCAGGAAAAACATACAGGCAAATATGCACAATCCCTGCACAATGCCTACGGATACCGTCACATCGAAATTCTCCAGCCACCAGTTCGACACATACAGGGCCACGGGATAAGCCACGATACAGGCTATCACGGTATAAAGCAGGTAGCCTTTCAGATACATCCGGTTGATCTGCGCAAACGATGCACCGAACACGCGGCGCACAGCCAGACTGCGGCGCTGCAAACGCAACAGGTAAAGTATCATGGAGAGTACGCCGAAGAGCGTTATCAGCACACTGCCCGACGTTATCACGGTAAACACGTTCAGGTAGTTCTGCTCTTTGTCATAGAACTTCAGCACCCGGTCGCTCATCCGTTCCACCTCGACTCCCTCCGAGTCTATCTCGAAGTCTTTCAGAACCTTGGTTATCTCCTGACGGGCCTCAGCCTCCATGCCGGGTTTGTGTTTCACATAAATGGCGTTATGGTTCCACTGTGCCCCATGGTTGGAGCGTCCGGTGGGCGAGCAGTGTATGAGCAACGGTTCCTGAGGCTCGTGCAAACTATGTGTACGGAAAGAAACCACTCCCATTATGTGTAAGGGTACTGTCTTGTTACCCCAATTACCAGGCTCGACCTCGTGATAGTCGGACCTGTCGGTCAGGTCGTGACGGGTAGCATAGTCCTGCAGATGAAGCGCTTCCACCGCTTCGGGATTCAAGAGGACCGGTTGCTCGTTGAACACATCTACCGGCTCTTTGAACCACGTTCCGTCCGTCACCTTCAGTTGGAAAAAGTCTTTCGTGGCATAAGGAAGCGTCAGCAGACGCACCCCGGCGTTACAGTAAGGTTCTTCTGTAATGCCGAAGCTACTGCCGACCGTACTGCTACGGCCCATACTCTCGAACAGATCGGACTGCATGGCCAACGCCTGTACGACAGCTGTGTGCGACCCGTTGTTCAGCCGTTCCTCTATGTCGTAGAATTTTTTTCCGAGCTGGCCCGTATTGGG